>JALNVF010000049.1 GCA_023231445.1 Treponema sp.
CTTTCCCTGCCACTGTCCGATATATATAGTAGAAACTTATAAAAAGGAGGCACAGTATGATTTTCAATATCGGAACAGTCAATCCGTACTCATACGGTACGTTTGCCTCCGGCAGCGCATCCGGAAAGTTATACGTACCGGTTAATCCGATGTCTGTCGTATATGCACAGTTCGACCATATTTCAGGCATTGCTGCCCGGCAGGGAGAAAGCGGCGTTTCTATCAGTAAAATACAGATTCTTAATACGCTTATTGAGCATCTGACAGCCATAAAAAACCAGCCGAAGATGAGTGCCCAGAATCTGAGTGACAAACAGGTAGACGCTCTTATTCAGAATTACCAGAAACAGATTCAGCAGGCTGTTCACAGTACACCGTACATTCTGTCGGGTGCACAGCCGCAGTCCGGTGTACTCTTCAGCATCAACGCGTGATTTTCATCTCCACACAAACCAGAGCAGCAGAGCCGCCGCAAAAGTCGTAATGGCCGTAAAGGGCGCACCTATTCTGAGCCAGCCGGTAAATTTCATCGGATATCCTTCTTTCTTCAGAATTCCCATCGCAACAATATTCGCACTTGCCCCGAAAGGTGTAAGATTTCCACCCAGGCAGGAACCTATAAGCAGTGCAAACATATACAGCTCGGGCATAAGATTCATCTGTGCGGCAAGAACCTGTGCAACAGGGAGCATTACGATAATATACGGTACGTTATCGACGAAACCTGAAATAATGACAGATACGACAAGTATCAGTACAAAACCTGCCAGTATACTGCCGCCCGTAATTCGTGCAAGGAATGACGCAAAATCCCTGAGCAGCCCTGTCTCGGAAACAGCTCCTATCACAATAAATATGCCGATAAGGAACGCAATTGTTTCCCAGTCAAGTTCCTTTACAAGTGTCCATGTATCGTTTCGTGTTTTATGCTGAACAAAACGGTACCAGAGTATGCCGGTAAAACCGAGCAGTGCGACATACAATCCCGAAAGGTATCCGAAATCAGTATGAATAAACGAGACTGCTGCCAGTCCGAAAATCATTACCAGCAGAAGAACTGCAGGAAAATACGATACGACTTTTTCTTTTGCAACTTCTGTCTTTCCCTTCTGCCGGGCAAAAAAAGCATAGAAAAAAAGACAACCGGCAATCATTCCTGTCTGTACGATAAAGAAAATTGAAGCGCGTCCGCTGTGTATGAAAAAGTCGTTGAACGTATAGCCGGCATAACTCGCAAAAATCATTGACGGAGGATCGCCTACAAGCGTAGCCGTCCCCTCCAGATTTGACATGACAGCAAGACCGACCATAAAATACGTTGGATTGATTTTTACTTTCCGGCACAGCGCTAGTGCAATCGGCGCCATTACAAGCACCGTTGCAACATTTTCTACAAAAATCGAAATAATGCCTGTCATTGCAAGAATGAGTACAATCGCAATTCCTGTACTGGGAGAAGAGTCGACAAGCAGATCGGCAATACGGGCCGGAACTTTTGAATAGATAAAAAGTGCCGCAATTGCCATACTGCCTATGTAAATCATAAGTACGTTCCAGTTTATAAGTGTCCCGAATGCATGAAAAACGGCATAAAAATATTTATTTATACTGCCGTTATACGGGAAAATACGGCCGGGCATAAAAAAAGCGAGTATAATGACTGCAAGTGCGGCAATTGAAGTAAACCACACTTTTTTGTCCTGTACAATGATCACCAGCAGATACATGACAACTGCAAGTGCCAGTACGAACCATTTCATTTCCATTACGGACTCCTTTCAAAGGCCGGATCATTCCGGCTAAAAAAAAGACCTTTTACCTGAAACATCATAACAGTGTATGTCTCAGGTAAAAGGTCTTGTTATCCGGTAAACCGGAGCGGCGGAACCAGGTTGGATTTCTAACCGGGCATGTTGATTCCGCCAGGGAAACTACTCCCCTCTTACTTACCAGAAATATATCCTATATGACACAAAAAAACAACATAAATTTATCAGACGTTTTTATTTTTTCCGTAACTACTCTTGTCATTATTTTTTCTTATATATATAGTTTTAACGCATTTATTTTTAAATTGGGGGAAATATATGATTGAAGTTTCGCACCTGTCCCGGAATTACGGGACGTTCCGTGCGATAAATGACATCAGTTTTTCGATTCCGACCGGCCAGATAGTCGGCCTGCTGGGACCTAACGGGGCCGGAAAACGACGACCATGCGTATGATTACCGGTTTTCTAAAACCGTCTGATGGAACAATCACTATTGACGGTGTAAACATTGATGATGCTCCGGTCGCATCAAAACGAAAAATCGGTTACATGCCGGAGGCTGCACCACTGTACAGCGACATGATAGTAGAAGACTATCTGCGGTACATTGCGGAAATGCAGGACAAAAATCCCGAAGAAAAAATTCCGAGATTGTGTGAAGAATGCGGACTGAAAGAAGTCATGCATAAAAACGTAAGCGAACTCTCCCGCGGGTACCGGCAGCGAGTCGGCCTTGCACACGCGCTCATGAATGATCCTGAAATTCTTATTCTGGACGAACCGACAAGCGGTCTTGATCCGAACCAGATAGGAGAAGTACGCAGTCTTATTAAAGAAATAGGAAAAACACGAACTGTCATTATATCCACTCATATTCTTGGCGAGGTGGAAATGATATGCAGCCGCGTCATTATTATTTCCGGAGGAAAACTTGTTGCAGACAGTCCGACAGAACAGCTGAGAGAACGCTATGGCCATAAAGCAGCGGTAAAACTCACGGCCGGCGGATGCGGCGAACATGAGCTTGCAGCTGCAATCAGAACAATCGACGGTGTGGACAACGTCACTGTTACCGAAGGAGAAAAAATACAGGAAGACAGCAGCGCATTTACGCTTCTTGTTTCGGTCGCAGGTACGGCTGAAATACGTCCGGCACTATTCAAAACAGCCGCCGCAAAAAACGGATACCTCTACGAGCTTGCAATACAGCGCAACAGTCTTGAGGAAGTATTCCACGAACTTACTACATCAGATAAAGAGGCAGATAAATGAGCAGCACATCAGGAAAAAGGCAGTCACCTGCTGTCGTCATTATGAAACGCGAGCTGGGCACATATTTTACAAGCCCTGTCGCATATATTGTTACAGGGTTGTTCCTGATTATTGCAGGAATCCTGTTTTTTGCTACATTCTTCCTGCAGAACCGCGCGGAACTCCGGAATTATTTCAGTCTTCTCCCGATTCTGCTCTCGTTTTTTATTCCGGCCCTTACTATGCGTATTTTTGCAGAGGAAAAACGCAGCGGCTCTATTGAAACACTCATGACGCTGCCCGTTACAGAAACCGACGTTGTCACCGGCAAATGGCTGGCAGCGTTCATCAGTACCGCGGTCATGATTGCGCCGACACTGTTGTACATTCTTCCGACAGTTATTTTCGGTAAACCTGACGCAGGTCCTGTTATCGGCGGCTTCTTAGGCGCACTTTTTCTGTGTGCAGCATTCTCCGCTATAGGCGTGTTCGCATCCTCGCTTACAAAAAATCAGATTATTGCATTCTTCACCGCTTTCATCATCTGTATTGTGCTCACGATGATCGATCAGTTTCTTATTTTCCTGCCGGCGCAGGCTGTAAGTGTTCTGTCGTACATTTCTGTAAATGCGCATTTTACTTCCATTTCACGCGGCATCATCGATACACGCGATCTGCTGTATTTTGTTTCCATTACGGTGTTCTTTTTTTATCTCACTGTAATCACGCAGCAGAATGAAAGGAGATAATCTGATATGAAAAAAATTATTAACTGGCTTAAAAGCCCCTCAAGCGATTTTGCCCTGCTTGTTATATTATTAATTCTTGCAAACCTCGTAGGACACCGCGCATTTCTGCGATTCGACCTTACGCAGCCAAAATCGTACTCTCTGTCGCCGGCAAGCAGGCAGCTCATGAAAACACTCAACGAACCGCTTTCGCTTAAAGTATTTTTCAGCGATAATCTTCCTGCCCCGTACAGTAACACGGCGCAGTATGTGCGCGATATCCTTGTTGAATACAAAGGTGCGGCCAACAAAAATTTCTCGTATACATTCATGGATATGAATGATAAAACGAATCAGACGCTTGCTGCTAATTATGGTCTGAATCAGGTTCAGATTCAGGAAGTTAAAAACAGCGAGGTTGGCTTTAAGCAGTCATATATGGGAATTGTTATTTCCTATGCCGATTCAATAGAAACACTCGACGGTATTACGAGTTCGGACGGGTTTGAATACAAGCTTACGACAAAAATAGGCCGGATGATTTCTACTGCCGATACGCTTGCAGGACTTGGACAGAACGACCGGCTCAAGATGACATTATATGTCACCGGTCAGCTTAAAGATTTCCAGATATCAGGATTCGACACTATTGAATCGACCGTAAAAAAGGCATACGACAGTATCAACAAAAAAAACCTGAACCGTATCGATTATGAAAAAATTGATCCGCCCGCATCGGATATTCATATCCTCGCCGATAAATACGGCCTTCAGCTCATCAACTGGACAAATAAAGACGGTTCTCAGGGAGCAGGTGTTATCGGACTCGTGATTGAACATGGTGACAGTTTCCGCCTTATCCCGCTTTCAATGCAGCGTTCGCTGTTCGGTTATGCAATCGGCGGACTTGATACTCTCGACAAATCTATCAGTGACAGCCTTCAGAGTCTGCTTTCGAAAGCAACACAGATAGGATACATTACCGGACACAACGAAGAAGAGCTCTACTCGCAGAACGGACAGTCGCGGTTCTCGTCGCTTATATCCGACTTGTATGAATTCTCGGAAATAAACCTGACAAAAGATTCCATACCTACAAACATTACCACGGTCGTCATCAACGGACCTAAATCTGAATTCACCGATGCGGAACTGTATAAGATAGACCAGTTCATTATGAGAGGCGGAAACGTTATGTTCTACGTGGATCCTTTCAATGAACAGAATCAGGGATATTATCAGGCACCGGTATATACGCCGAATGAGACAAAACTGGAAAAACTGCTCAATAAGTACGGCGTACAGCTCGGAAAGAATTACGTTCTCGACGAAGACTGCTACAAACAGCGCTCTCAGAGCTACGGCAATGTGTCTCTTTTCTGGGCACCGCTGCTCCAGAGCAGCCAGCTGGCACCGAAAAACGTCATTACGAAAAATCTTGGCTACGTGATTTTCCTGCAGGCAGGTTCTGTCGATACAACCGCAGCGCAGAATGACAAAAACGTAAAAGTTACGATTCTTGCAAAATCGTCACCGAAATCGTGGCTTATGGAAAAAAATATTCAGCTTAATCCGCTTATGACAGCAGCACCAGCCGACAAGTCGACTGAAAAATCAGAAGACCTTGCAGTTCTGCTTGAAGGCAAGTTCAAAAGTGCGTTTACCGCTGATCCGACTCCCGAAGAAAAGAAAAACGGTGCACTCACTGCTCAAACACATCTTTCACAGAGTACGCAGAACGGTAAAATCTTTGTTACTGGTACGTCGCAGATTACAGGTTCTCAGCTTATCGACGAAAACGGTTCCGAACCGATCGCTATGTTCACCCGCAACATCATTGATTATATGAACGGGAATGCCGATCTTTGCACAATGCGTACGAAAGGTCTTTCTCTGAACACACTCAGAAATACAGACAGTCCTTTCGCATTACTTTCCAAATACTTCAATGAATTCGGACTTACGATTCTTGTTGCACTCGCAGGCCTGTTCATCTGGCGTATGCGCGAAAAACGCAGAAAGATAATTCACGACCGTTATAATCCAGATGATACACGGATCATCACAAAAAAAACGAAGGAAGGTAAATAAGTATGAGTAAACGAAAAATAGTACTTCTTTCATCATGCGCAGTACTTCTCTGCATCTATATCATTCAGCTGGTATTTGCCCTGCGCAGCCCGGTAAAAAAAATTGCAACTGCTGATGATATTGACACAATTCTTATTAAAAACGGCAGCAATTCAATCTCGCTGGCTAAAGCAGACAGCGGCTGGGTTGTAGGTGACAAAAAATACGCGGCAAATGAAAGTATGACGGACGGTATAGTAAATGCAGTTAAGTCAATCAACGTACTCAACACAGTCGGTAAAACCGGAAATGAAGCCGTAGAGGAACGGTACGAACTTAACGACGAAAAAGTTATAACCGTTACCGCATCGAAAAGCGGTAAGATACTGCGTACGCTCAAAATAGGAAAGGCATCATCAACAGGTTCGCAGACATACATCACGATTGACAACGGGAAGGATGTTTGTCTTGTTTCCGGTAATCTGCACGACACGTTCGGAAAAACAGCGGACGACATACGCAGCAAAATCATCTATAAGGCAGACAAGGATCAACTTTCAAATATTGCAGAAACGGTAAACGGTGTAACACTGACAGTTGCAAAATCAGGCAGCCCTGCGGTATGGAGTGCAGCAGACGGAACGCCTGCAGTAGACAGTGAAAAAGCAGGAAACTGGGCTGAATCACTCTACTCAGTCAGTGCAAATTCGTGGCTTGACGACAGTTTTGTTCTACCGGAAACACCAGAGTCTGTAACAGTAATTACTGCAGGAACACAGAAAATTACACTGACTATATACAAAACAGGAACCGATAAAGATGTAAAGTATTACGGTACATGCAGCGAAACTCCGTATAAATTTGAACTTAGTTCATATGCGGCCGGAAAATATATAAAAAAGGCTGATGATTTAAAAAAATAAAAATCCCCCGTATTGATTGCTATTAGCATAAAAAAGGGCTGCCCGGAAAATTATTCGATATAATTCCGGGCAGTCTTTTTTTTGTCTTGACATAACAAGGATAACCAGTTAACATATGAACAGTTGCTCATATGTTAATCAATTCATTTATCTGACAGAAGGAAGTTGAACTCATGGAAGAAATTACTGAATATGACGAAAAAGATGACAAAGCTGTTCTGGAAATTTCGGATAAACTCCCTGATGAAGACGCTTTGTTCGACCTTGCTGAATTATTCAAAATATTCGGGGATTCAACGCGCATCAAAATACTGTTTGTGCTGCTTGAATCCGATCTGTCGGTAAACGACATCACAAAGGTACTTCACATGACGCAGTCAGCAATAAGTCACCAGCTGAGGATTCTAAAGGCAAACGGGCTTGTTAAATACAAAAGGGATGGAAAATCCCTTATATATTCACTTGCAGATGCGCATGTTCATACAATACTGAGCCAGGGACTTGATCATCTGGCAGACTGAAAAAAATTCGCACCAGACGGAGGTTATTATTTTACTATGAATGATGAAAAAAAACAGTGTCAAGCCTGCAGCCTTGAAATGGAAGAAGATGAAGCAGATGAAAAAGGAATACAGCAGATTATTACAGCTGCACTCCTCTTTGCAGGCGGAATGGCAGTCACACATTTCCATATCTTATCAGTATTTAATATTTCTTTCGGTAATTTTGCGTCCGCGGACGAACTGCTGTCTGTCATACTATATCTGGCTGCATATCTTGTCTGCGGCAAAAAAGTAGTACTGGCAGCTGTGCAAAATCTGTTCAAGGGACACGTATTCGATGAACAGTTCCTGATGACAGTCGCATCTCTTGGAGCCGTAGGTGTGGGACAATACCCGGAAGCGGTTGCTGTCATGCTTCTTTATCAGATCGGAGAGTTTTTTGAAGACAAGGCTCTCGGCAGTTCACGCAGATCGATTAAAGCACTCATGGAAATACGGCCTGATAAAGCATTTGTAAAACGCGGCAGCGGAACTGAAGAAGTACCACCTGATGACGTAAAGACTGGCGAGACAATCATCGTAAAACCGGGTGAGCGTATTCCTATAGACGGAGTGGTCATTTCAGGAAAATCCTTTCTTGATATGTCTGCACTTACCGGAGAATCAGTTCCTGTAGAGGTATTTACCGGAAGCGACGTCATGGCGGGAGCGGTTAACACCGGAAGTGTCATCGAAATACGCACAACAAAAATTGCCGGAGAATCGGCAGCAGCACGCATTATTAAACTGGTCGAAGATGCTTCGGAGAAAAAAGCCAGATCAGAAAAATTCATAACAAAGTTCTCACGTATCTATACGCCCACTGTATGTGCGGCAGCCCTTATACTTGCAGTCGTTCCATCGCTCATCACACATGATCCGCACACATGGATATACCGTGCACTTATATTCCTTGTCGTATCGTGTCCCTGTGCCCTTATTATTTCCGTTCCGCTCAGTTTTTTCAGCGGGATAGGAACTGCAAGCCGGAGAGGTATTCTTATTAAAGGAAGCGAATTCATTGAAACGCTAGCGCGGACTAAAACAGCAGTATTTGACAAAACCGGTACGCTGACAAAGGGTGTGTTTGTCGTAACCGCAGTCCACCCGGCAGATGAATCCCGTATTCCGGCAGATGAACTTATTGCAATAGCTGCACACGCAGAAACTTATTCGAACCATCCAATATCCCGTTCACTCAGAACAGCTCATTCCGGCCCGTGCTGCAGTCTTGTACGGATCGAAACTCCGGAAGAAATAAGCGGCGAAGGCATCCGTGTGAATCTTAACGGGCAGAATATTCTGGCAGGTAACATGAAACTCATGAAAACGAACAACGTCACGGGATTCGTTCCCTGTCCTGAAAATGATTTCGGTACGATCGTCCATGTTGCAGTTGATGGAGTTTATGCGGGGCACATTGTTATATCTGATCAGACAAAGGAAGACGCGGCAGAAGCAATGGAACAACTGCGCTCTCTGGGTATAAAGAAACTCGTCATGCTCACCGGAGACAACAAAGAAACAGCTGATAACGTCGCACAGAAAACAGGCGTGGACACGGTATATGCCCAGCTTTTACCGGGGGATAAGGTCGACAGAGTGGAAGCACTGCTTTCCGAATCAGGCTTGGATGGGAAAAAGAAACAAGGTACACTTTTATTTGCCGGCGACGGTATTAACGACGCACCGGTACTTGCAAGAGCAGATACAGGAATAGCGATGGGAGGATTAGGTTCCGATGCGGCAATTGAATCGGCAGATGTCGTAATAATGACAGACGAGCCGGCAAAGATTGCCGAGGCAATCCGTATTTCAAAACGCACGATACGCATTGTTCATGAAAACATCGCTTTCTCACTCAGTATAAAAATCGGTATTATGATATTGGGTGCGCTTGGCATTGCAAACATGTGGACGGCTGTATTCGGCGATACGGGAGTCGCCCTGCTTGCCACAGCAAACGCAATGCGTGTCATGATGTACCGCAGAAAAATCAAGTAAACTCAGAATATCTGATTATCAGCAGATTGTTACGGGAACCTCAGTTTCTAATTCAGTCTGCTGATCAATATCATGTGAACCGTATTTTTCTTCATCATATTCCACATTTTTTTCTTTGTTCTGAAGACCCTGTTGATCATTATCATCTTTCTTTATTATGACAGAGTTATACTTTTTTTGGTTCGTAAACTTATAAAAATACCGACATCCTTCAAATTATCTGTACTGCTGAATCTATAATGAATCCATCCACCGTTTTTGCACGGATATTTTGTTTCCCAGCATTTTCTTCCATCTGCTGAAAGTTCATTTATCAATCCCTTTTCCTTATCAGACTCTGGTTCATTAATCTGTGTCATAAGTGTTAAACTCCCTTTTTCAAAAAAAATATAAAAAAGATGTTTTGATCTGTGACTGAATTTATATCCCCAGCCATAAGTATTGCCGAAAGGAAATTTCAACTCTATATTCAAATCTAAAAAGTCTTCCAGCTTGTTTTTTATCAAACAAAGGTTTTTACAGGAGTCTCCGCCTATGAATCGTCTTATTTCGTCTTCAGACGGTTGATGCTGTTTATCAAGCATTCGTTCATTCAATTTTATTTCCTCTCCTCTAAGGGATTACCGTTTTTTTGTTAATCAGTCTATAGTTTTTTGATTCTGCTTCTGAAATAATCCAGAAATTCCAGTCCTGTTTCTATTTCCGGTGCATACCAGACCACTTTCTGCTTATCCTGTCTACATTTTATGGGTATCTCATCTTCAAAATAAAATTCGTATCCCGTTTCCAGAACTAATTCTATTTCACATGGTTCTTTTACAGTGATATACGTTTTGCTGTCACTATCGTTTACTGCGTTTATAACCTGTTCCTCTATCAGTTTACAGGTTTCTGTATATGCCGGCTCATATCTCTTCTTTTTGTCTTTGACCGTAATACACGTTACCGTCTCATTTATACTTCTTGGTTCATCATGAGAAGCGGCACACCCGATGTTCGCTATATATTTCGCTCCCAAAAAATTGCAGGCAGCCAGCCCTGTCTCCGGCATAATGTTCGTCATATACGAAAATATCGTCTATACCGCATGTTTTTAATGCAGCGCAGACGGCAAAAAAATCACTGGTTATGCACGCTCTTCCATACGTTTTCCATTCATCTGTTCCGGGAACAAAAGCATTACTATTATTCCCGAATATGCCACTGGCACCTTCCATGTCTGCTATTATCACTACTTGTCTTTTCATTTTTTATTACCTGATTTTTTATCTTATGGATTTTTACATTTTCCGTAAATTCAGGAGTCGTTCCATCAAAAGAAAGTGCAAGTAATTCATATCCATTATCCGTAGAATCGACAACGGCGAATCCGTACTTTTTTGCAAATGTCTGATCAGAGAGCCAGTACTTCTGTTTATTTGATCCAAACATACAAATTCCGGATCTGCCCTTTTCTTTAGCCTGTCCTTATTCTTTTGCTTCAAATACAACCGCTTTTCCATCATGGTCTGCGGTCGTTTCTTTTTCTGTGTTTATAATATTATGCAAATCAATACTGCCTGCTATTTTATAAACACTTCCTTCATTCAGTTTTAATGCAAAATTGTCACGGGCTTCATCAAATGAAATAAACAAATGCTTTATCCCTTTAAATATTGTCGGTTTTTCTTTACTAAAGCCGGGCCCCCTCTGTGTCAATAGCCTCTTTTCGGCTTTTTGCATACGCATCTATTATTATAATATTTATCGGTTCTCGCAGTTTTTTATTAAAATATTTTATTCCCAGCCAGTCTGCATACTGATTGTTTTTTCTATACAACAGCCAGCCATTTAAGCTGGGTATGATATCTTCTGAAATTTTTTTCTGAGAATAAGGTACTATTGAATCTGAAGATATTCCTTTCTGTGAATTACATGAAACAAGCGTAAAAAAATAAACTGCAAAAAAAATTATAATTTTTTTCATAGATTTCCTATCTCAGTAAATAAATTTGAAGTAATACGGCTGAAATTGAATACCTGACATCAGACGCATCTATTTTTTGCCATACTTTTCTTTAGCAAGCAGTGTATATTGTTTTACAAATTGAGTTTTTACTTTCCGTATAACGATCTCTGTTATGTTCATATTTTTTCCACAATTTCAGTTTTAATGCTTCATTATAGTCATTCCTGATAATTTTTTTCACTGTTTTATCCATAACATTAAACTATTATTTTCTTATTTGTATATTCATACCAGTTTCCTGACATACTTCAAACTTTTTGTTTCTGTATCTAAAACAGCCTCGCTTCCTATTTGCAAAATACCATTATTTACTCCATGTCCGAAATCATCACAATAAATTACAGGTATGTTATGTTTTAAACCAAAACGATACAACCTGTCGAACAATTCCTGATTTTTATTATCACAATAATGACCAAACAACAAACCGCTGACGTTGTCAATAAATGAGTTCTGCTCAATATTTGATAGATACATACTCACTTTTATTAGTGAATTGAATTCGATAAAATCTTCCAAAAAAAGCAGATATTTCTGGTCATCAGAACAGGAAAAATTATTTTCCAATCACTATTATTCAGAAATTCGATACAATTTTCATTAACAAAATTATTTATAAATGTTTTTTTATTATATTCAGTAATATTTACAAAAGTCGAGGGTCTTTGCCCATAATAAGTTTTCAGCCCAGTATGCGATGTAATTGAATTAAGTATATTTGTTCCATCACTGTAGCTGAGTATAAACTTTTTATTTCTTTTTATATTCTCAAAATCAATATAAGGTAGTATTTCATTTCCGGCAAATCCACCTCCAAACAGTATCATTTTAATTTCCGGATCAGCTATCATAACATTAAAATCATCAGCCCTTTCCTGTTCCGATGCAGAATAACCATACGTATCTTTATATATATTTCTACCAAGGACCGGTTTATATCCAAGAGATTTCAAACCTTTAACAGCTTCATCATATTGACCTTTTTTTACTATATAGCAGGGTGATATTATTCCTATCTGATCACCTGGTTGTAATTTTTCTATATCCATTATTTTTCCCTTTTTACGCTGGTTATTAATACCTTATCATATTCGTTTTTGTGCAACAAAAAATCTGTATACAAAACGTCAGGATATGGCTTGTTTTACTGCAAATAAAATAACGGCTAATCTTTCTTCGCAACAATATGCCTGGTAAACTTCCGACAGATTTTTATTTAATTTTATGCGCTGTAATGATTGAGCAGCTGTATGCATTTACTGTAATTATACAATCATTGATTTCTGCATACCAGTTCTTGCCTTTACGGGTTATCTTACAGTTGCTATAATTTTCCCGCATATGACATTGAGCACTGTCAAACGTTTAATTCCTGTATTCTGCTTATTTCATCAATATCTTTTACAGTATAGTCTGCCGTTTCATTTTTATTTTTTTCAGAATAATTTCTGTGTGGTCCTTTTAGTAATCTGATTGTTTTCCATCCTAATTTTTTTGCAGGAATAATATCGTTATCAACTCTATCACCGACCATCCAGTAATCATTATCATTACCATATTTATCCATTAGTATCATAAATATCTTTTCATCAGGTTTTTCACACCCCACATCACATGAACAGATAATATCATCAAAGTATTGATATATATCATATTTCTTAAGTCGTTCAATCACAGGCTTTGACTGATTTGCAATCATGGCTACCTTATTTCCTCCATTTTTAATTTTAATTAATACTTTTTCTATTCCGTCATATTTTTTACACAGCACCGGATTCCAGATTACTTCATTTCTTATAATATTTTTAACTTCTGTTGAAACTCCTAATGCAGTCAATGAATCTCGAAAAACAGCTCCACAACCAAATGCACCTAATTCATCCTGTTTATTTAAAATATCTTCCGTTAAAATCTGATACCCATATTTATTTAATATTTTGACAGTATCATTGCATCTTTGCATTTGCGCATCAGTTTCATCTTCAATTGTCCAACCTAAATCAAATGAGATAATTTGCATAAGTTTTCTTCCTCTACATTACACAGGCAATGTTCATTCATCTTAATTTTATTCTTCCTTCTATTTTCAGCGAATATCCTCTCCATGCCAGAGTATTTCCGTATAAAAGAGTAATTATTTTTCAAAATCAAAAATCTCCGTATCTTCGGGAAGGAAAATCCAGAATTTAGCATATTTTTTTATCCATTCACCGTTGTCAGCCCATATTGGAGCTGTCAAAAGTACATATAACCATTCACCTTCCTGTTTGCTTTTCCAATATCGTCAATCATCATCGCAACCTTACTCCCTTCGTTGACCGTGGCGTGTGGATTAATTGACGCTTACTTTTCATATGCTGTTTATTGCTTTTATAACAAAATCACCCATTAATAGCACAACATGTACATTTTTAAACAAATCAATTTCTTTTTCAAGCATATGCGAACAATTTTCTATTGTTTTTGCCGCTACCAAGTAATCTTTTTTAACACATTTTATTGCCGTAGTAAGATAAATACCGTTTTGCAGATAATCAGCATAGACAAGCATTTTTATGCCTTTCTCAGATACTTTAAATTCTTTACTTTTTACAACCGGAAAAATTATCAAAAAATAAGTATCGCTTTGGATTGCGGCCCCAATCGAAAGAAAATCAGGATTTGCATATAATTCCATTAATTCCCTGTAAGGAATATCCGTAATCGTATAATGCTTTTTCCATTCTTGTATCATAATAATCAAGTCGTGTCATGCATACCGCTATACATACAGGCGCACTTTGAAAGAATGTCAATAATTTAATCCGGCTTTCTACATATGTCATATCATATTCCATATGTATTTCTGCTAAAAACTCTTTCTGTTTTTTTGTTATAATATTCGTCAATTGTTTTATTTTATTTTTATCATGAATAACAACAAATTTCCAACATTGACTATTACAACCACTCGGTGCTGTTGTTGCAATTTTCACACAATCTATTATTTCATTTATATCTATATCAATATCTTTATATCGTCGAACACTTCTGCGACTTGCGGCTAAATCCTTGAAATCATGCATAAAACACATCTATTTTCTGAAACATGATGTATTCTGTCCGAGCAGCATAATCTCATGAGCAGTTTCTGCCACAGTTTTTTCTGAAACATCTATTTTTACCGTATCCAGTTTTTCATATAAATGAATACGCCCTATACTTCTCTCAATAACATCACTGCTGCGTAATTGATTATCTATATCTTTCTGTATTCTTTCCCGTAAGACTTTTTCGCTGCATAATAGTGAAATGCTTACCACCTGTATGTTCTTAATGTCCAGCTTTGAAAGTATTGAATCTATTATCTGCTGTTCATGCAGTACCCAGCAGAATATTATATTATCATACGCGGAACAATGAATAAAATTATTTAACACGTAGCAGATATTATCCATCACCATTAATCTTGTTTCATTATTTACCAAAAACGGATTCATATCCCAGCACCAGTCACCATCCAGAAAAACACTTTTCTGCAAGCTGTTTTTCAACGCCTTACTTACTGTTGTTTTTCCAACTCCCATCGTACCACCAATTATATATATTTTTTTCATAGTTACTTAAATTTCTCTTTCAACCTTTTTATCAAATGATATTTCTTTTGTCCTTCGGGAATATTCTTTACAACTCCAATTACCTTATAATGAAGTTTTTTATAAAATTTTGGCGTCGGAAAGTTCATTGTATTTACATGTGCATACGTACAGCCCCTTTTTCCAGTTTTCTGCTCCGCTTCTGCTATTAATTTTGTACCTACTCCCTGATGTCTGTATTTTTATCAACCCATAGAATATTTATATAAAGCCACCCCCAGTTCATTATCTTTGAATAATAGTTCGAAAGCTGTTTTCCCAATGTATAGATGATGTCATCAGGCTCTTCGAATGGTTTTTATTTCTCCCATCTTTGCAGCCCCTCCGAAACTCAATATTTCTAAATTCATTTTCCCTCTTTACCTTCCTGTTTCTTATCTTCTATTCTTGCCTTTATTATCTTTTCAATCACATCTATTGGCAGTTCTTCATTATTTTTAAATTGAATTGACCCTTTTCCCTGTTTATATCCCTTTAACATATCCTTCAGTTCTTCAAGAACATGCGGCAATGGATATATTCCGATATGATTTTTAAATGCTGCATAATGAAATACATTACCATTCCATATTATCGTTGGCATTCTGTATTTGATCGCTTCATCTGCTTCCGGTAATAATTCAAATGCTTTTTCCCGTATTTTCAATAATCTGCCTGCTATTTCCTCATCATATTGATTAATGTATTCTTCAATTTCCCGTTTTATTTTTTTCACAGTTACAGCCTCTTTCGTCGTATTGTCAATGCCTTCAGTGAAACAGATTCTTCGTAAATACCCAATAACATTTATATACCATTCCGGATAAGGTTATTCAGCATTTCATGTAATTTATCAGGAGTCATAATCTCATCATTTTTTATTGTCTCAATAGATTCAGATTTACTAATATATATTTGATCAACAACAGATGAACCTTCCAGGTATTTCAAATTAAACAGTGAACCGAGTTTTATTTCCTCCCGGTTTAACTTTATATAACCTGATTTTTCAATTAATTTGATTACATCAAGATTTACAAAGCCTGTATATATTAAATTTTCCGGAAATCCCATTTCTTCATTACAGCGGCTGTATATTTTTAATAAAGGATATTTGAGACATTTTGTAAAAACAAAGTCTCCATTCGACATTAGCAATATTCCGGTTATTCCCTGCTTCCAAGTTCTCATTTTAAGCGACCTTCCTACAAATTATCAGTTGCTGCGTTTATTTTCCTCTGTAAATTTTCTATCATAGTTTTTGTTTACATCCATTTTATTTTTTCTCTTTGTATTCAATCGGATCAATTATTTATAATTCCAATCTCATTTGTATATGCGGTATCCCATCTTCAAGAAATTCTTCTGAAATCTGTTCAAATCCGTGTTTTTCATATAATTTTCTTGCATATGTCTGCGCTTCGATCCTTATACTTTTTGCATTAAATTCTTTTTTAGCTGTTTTTATTCCTTCTTCCAATATTCTTCCTGCATATCCACATCTTCGTTTTACAGCTACTACTCTCCCTAATGACACTTCCTCAAAAGAAACACCCTTATCAAAAATTCTCAAATATGCTTCTATTCCGTTTTCATCTTTTAAGTAGATATGTACCGCATTCTGATCTTTATCATCTATTTCCTGATAAGCACATTTCTGTTCTACTACAAATACAGAAACTCGTATCTTCAAAATTTCATACAATTCATCCAGGGTTAATTCATTAAATTTTTTTACCACAAGTTCCATTTTATTCTAACTGTCTGTTGACAGCACCATCCTTTCACCTGACGTACAGGCAGATTTCGATTTTCTCTCCCCGGAACAAAAGAATTTACTTCAGCACCTGATTTACCTGCTTTTGTGTTTCCTGCTTAACAAAATTGTGATGATCTTATTCCACTGTAAATGGAGTCCATTCAATATCTGTCTGTTTCATCATTTCCTTCCCTATTCCATTCTTTTCATAGTTTCGGTCTATTCCCAAATCTGTAATAAGTAGCCAGTATGAATAATCTGTCAATCCAAAACAAATACCTACAATTTCTTTTTCCTCATTTCTGGCTGTCAGGCTTATCTGGATATTCTTCAATAACTTCGTTACTCTTTCTTTAAATCGTTCCGCCGGATATTGTTCTCCCAAATCAGTTCTTGTCAGAAATTCATAATACTTATCATATGTAATTCTTTCCTGTGCTATCGTTATTTTTCCCTTTTTAGTTTTAATTATTTTATCCATAAAAAAAATACCTCTGTTACACATTATTCAGAATTTTATTCTCAATAAATTCTGCAACGCCGTCTTCATCATTTCCTGATGTAATAAATGTCGCCATGCGTTTTAACTCCTGCACAGCATTTCCCATTGCAATGCTGTTTCCACAATATTCAAACATTCCAATGTCATTATGATCATCGCCAAAACAGTAAATATCTTCTTTGACAATATTATATTTTTCTGCAATATCTTTGATTGCTGTCTCTTTTGATGCTTCCTTTGCCATTATCTGTATCAGTGAACCTGAATCTGTTTCTATCACATTTGCTTTACTTCCAAATATTTTCTTTATCTCTCGCGGGTTTTTATAATTATTTATCAGAATTTTATCCGGAGTTTTTTCAAGCATATTTTTTTCTGATATATTATCGGGACCTTCAGTTACACAGAATGCTTTTTCAAAATCGTATTTCTTATATGTATACCACGTGTCTTTTTCTTCTATCGTTAATACTGCGTCATTATCTTTTTCATACAGAAAATTGTGTACTTCATTTAATATAGAATTTTGTATGACATAGCCACTGATTTCTCCATCAGCAAATCTTATCATTGCTCCATTGTAATAAACGGTATCATGTTCAATTTCCAGGGTCCTTAATTTCTCATCTATCGATCTCGGAGGTCTTGCTGTAGCTACTACTATTCTATAGCCCCGTTTAGATAATTTCTGAAGTGCTGTTTTATTCCTTATAGAAATGATTTTCTTTGAATTTAATAATGTACCATCTAAATCAAAAACAAACATCATTTTTTTCTACCTTCCTGTATTGTATACAGCGCAAAATTTCAGCAGATTTATACCATAGCCGTTTTCTTTGGCTGTCTTTTCCATTGATCCACATGTAAGTTCCGTTTTACCGGGAGACTCTGTTCCTCCCGGTAAACTATCACATCATCATTTTTTCCGAACCGGCAAGAATAAAAGAAAAGTATCACTTTATAAGACATGGATTTTCCCCCCACTCATTTTTTAATACGTCTAGTTTTATAAATGCAAGTAATTTACTTCCTATTCCGTATCGGCGATACTTCTTTAATATTCCTAAACATATAATTCCATGACTTTCTCTGAGTTCTGCTTTAATGACAGAAATCCTATCTCTTCGTTTTCTAACAATATAGCGAAAAATCGATACTGCCTTACTTCTTTAATAATAAACACAGAACATAGTCTATATACTCATATTTTTTATCAAATCATAAAATTTCGATTTATATAGTTCCTGGAATGTTATATTATTACAATGAATATGTATCATTGCTGCATACTTATCTGTAGTGAACTCCCTTACCATTTTATATTCTTTACAATTTAAATCAATAAAACCATAGTTCAAAACATTTTTTCGTTCCTTACATGTTACCTGAAATTTTATTTTTTTGTATTCATTGCTATCTGCATATTCTTCTATCCATTCCATCAGTTTTTTTTACAATTCCCTGATATTTTGAGTTATTTTTCACTGTGGGACTGTCACTAAAAAAGTATTTTTATTTTCCATTCTTTTTCATCCGTAATTATATATCCCGCTATTTCCTGCTCTTCACTATAAACTATTATTTTCTTCCGGTCTATTAATTCAGCATATCGCTTCTGCAAACATATACTTATGTATAAACACAAGACAATCACTCTTTGACTTTCGTTGTCAATTCAATATGGTTACCTTCACTGTCCTCAAACTCTGAAACCCAGTTATCTCCAATTTTTGTTATCGGAAATATTATTCTAACTGTTTCCAGTTTCTTTTTCAGTATATTAATATCATAAACTTCAATACTCGGCAGACAATTTGTTCCGAATGTATGCCTTTCTCCTGCTTTATCATAAGCAAAGAGCCCCAGTCTAAAACCATGTATGTCAAAGACGCTGTACAACTCATCTGATTCTGTAACAGACTGATCAAAAAAAGTCTCATAAAAATCTATCGCCCGGTGCATATCTTTTACACATATATACAACGATTTAATGAAACACTCCATAATTCCACCTCTCTGTATGACGAGGGAACTGCATCCCCACTTTCTTTTGACGCTTACAATCAAACCATATCATTCCGCCATTTTTTAATATCACTCCATTGTGCCTGATCTGCAATTTCATTTATTTCATGAAAATCATTCAGCTCTGCATATCGAATATTTTTGCTTTCATTCGAATTTCCATTCATTTTATTTTTTATGGTTCCATTTTTTTAAATTATTACATTATCTATATTTGATTCTTTCTGATATATTTTTCCTGTAACAGCCTTTATTTTGAACGATACTAATTATTCTATATTTTTTTTATCATGAACAGTTCCATCGGTTGTTCATATTCTGGTATATCTATGATTAAACTTCCCGCATCTTTATATCCTAGTTTTCTATAAAAATGTTGAGCTGATTCATCAACTTGTGTAGATGTCATCAGCATTCCATAACCGGAATCTTTCATTTCTTTTTCCCAATAGTGGATTGCTTTGCTGCCAATATTTTTTTTCTGATAATCATCTCTTATATAAATCATTGTAAGAAACGGCGTATTATCCCAGAACAAATTGTATCGCATTATTCCAATAGTTTTTGTATCTTCTAAAATAATATAAGCCATTTTGTCTCTCACTTTTAAACTGAACTCTTTTTCTGAAAGATGTTTATCCAATGAAAGCCAAAAATCTTTATCTTTTTCTTCTGCATATTTTATTTTTATCATTTTCTTCCCTCGCTGCGCCCGCCGTCCAACTAACATTCACTTACGCAACACCTTTGTCACAATTTGTGCTTGAGACAGCGCAGCGAACGGCACAAATTGTGACAAAGGTGTTGTCGCGGTTGAAGCGTTTGTTGAAACTGTAGGAAAAGTATACAACAGAATTTACAATGACGCAAATATCGCTGTATACTTATGCATGCCTCGATACATTCATTCCGATAAAGAACAGGACAACCTGTTCATCCCGCTCAAGCTGAGCGACCGGATCGTCGACGGTACGCTTGCTTCTACCATACAGTACATGGTCGATACGAAGATCGACATGAGCATATTCGATCAGAAACTGCGTAACGATATGACAGGAAGGCCCGCATATAATCCGCGAGTCCTGCTCAAACTCATTCTCTTTGCATATTCCAACGGTATTAATTCTTCACGCCGGATACACGACTTCGCAGAACATAACGTACAGGCAATGGCACTCTGTGAAAATGAGGCTCCCGACTTCACCGTTATTGCAGACTTCATTTCAGATATGACAGAGCAGATAAAAGCGGTATTCATCAACATTCTTTTAGTTGCTGATGAAATGAACCTGCTCGGTAATACCGTATTCGCTCTCGACGGCTGCAAACTCCCGTCGAACGCAGGGAAGGAACAGAGCGGTACCTTTGACGACCTGCGTAAGAAACAGCAGAAACTCAAAGACAAAATAACAACAATTATTAATAATAATAAAACGCTCGACTCAAAGCCGCTGCAAAAGCTCCCGGAAGCAAAACAGAAAGCTATAGACAAACTCGAAAAGAACATACAGAAGATCGATAACTTTCTTTCTACAAACAAACCGCGGATCGGCAAACGCAATAAAGAATCTCAGTCGAATATCACCGATAACGAATCCTGTAAAATGAAAACGGGGCACGGTGTCATTCAGGGATATAACGGTCAGGCCGTAGTTGATGAAAAACACCAGTTTATC
>JALNVF010000050.1 GCA_023231445.1 Treponema sp.
ACATCCATTACATGCATCATGAAGCACAGTCAGCATCGGCCATGTCGGCTTTTTCCGTTTAAGAGCTTCTTCGGCATATTCTGAAAGAGGTTTATCATCATCGTATTCTTCCACAGAGCATCCTAGCCGGGCAAGTACACGCATACGGAGTATTTCGCGGTCGTGATATATACAGCAGCGGAACGGTGGCTTGTCTTTCGGAGCCATTTCCCTGGGAATGTAATGAACTCCTTCTGTAAGTTTTCCTGCAAGTTCAAGTTCTGCTATACGGACGAGAATCTCTCTTTTTATATTTGCAGCATTATTGTTCAGATTCAGCATGTATTATTTACTCTCCGTAATTTCAGAAAGCCTCGAAATAATATCAGGTATATTAGCTGCATACATTACTTCATCTCCTATCTTTACATATGGAGGCATTCCGTTTTTATCTCCTTTACATTCGTTCATACATGTGCAGCCGACAACTTCAACTTTATCCTTGAGTTCGTCAGGAAGTTTCTCTTTAAGCAGCATAAGATCCGATGCGCCCATTACGAAACAGGCTGTGCCTGTACAAATAGTTACTTTAATTTTCTTCATAAATAATTCCTTTTCTCAACTATAACATAAAAATTACATATATTGAATATGCACTTCTTTTAGATATTTATTCTGCAATAGAGTCGAAATTTTTTTTACTATATTCCGTCTGATTTCAAGACCTTCAGGCATATTCGGATCCTGATGTGCCTCATTTATTTTTGTCCCCACAATAAAATAGATACGGTCTGAGTTACGGAAAATATCAACAAGCCGGGTAGCTGCATTATCTTTTCCTTTTGGAGTCTCTCCTGATTCAAGAATATCTGCAACTGCTCCCAGTGTAATAATTCCTTCACATACCAGATCGGCTTCTGTCATTTCCGAATACGGAGGTATTTCCGGGTCCAGATTATCCATATCGACAGTTACTTTTACTCCAAGTTCTCTTGCCATAATATTGGCCGTTGTTCCACCTGCAATAACTTTTTTACCGTAAAAGCGTTTGAATATACCCGATAATATCTCGTCGTTTTTCGGATTAAGCGGAGGGCCTGTAAGAATTAACGTATCGCGCGGATTTCGAAAGTATACAACTCCGCATGAAATATCATCTTTTGGAACGAAACTGTCATGAATACATGCTTCCTGAACAACAGAATGAGCAAGTTCACGGGCGCTTATATCTTCCTTTTCGTTAATACGGTTTAATATATATGCATATGCATTTTCTATACTCCAGCCGAAAGGAAAAGCAGGAGTCCCCATACCGGACTGCGTGACACCGTCGCTGAAGAATATCAGTCTGTCGCCGGGTCTTGCGGCATAAGTTGAATAATGAAGTACAGCTTTTACCTTTGGTGCAGTATTTTTGTCTTTCCGTTCAAATTCTGTATCATCTTTTACCAGATCAATAGCAGTGTTCTGCCGTACAAGAAGATACGGAGGATTATCGTATTCAAGAATGTGTACCGTAGCATCAGGTTCTATATCTACAGTTGTAAAAGTAGCATAACTTATACCCCTGTCTTTACAAACAGGCAGCGTATTCATGATAATTTCGGCCGCCCTTTTTGCAGGTATATTAGCCGCAATGAATTTTGTTGCCATAGTTGCGGTAAGTGTTGCCAGAACATCTGCTTTGATTCCGGAACCAAGTCCGTCAGAAAGCGTCGTTATCGTATGACCGTCCGCAGGATTCTTTTCGGAAAGAAAAACATCGCCCGGAGAATGTTGATTATGTTTGCACAACTGGTAATGGTCCACCTCTATGAACGTTTCGCCGGTATCATTCTGAATAGTCTCATCTATAATCATTTGCAAGTATCTCCGTTTTGATCATTGTCAAGTGAATACGATTCAATTATGGAATTCAGCATAGATTCCGTCTCTGCAGCATTTTCTCCCAGTAAAAATGCTATTTTTTGAACTGTTGCCAGATTCTTATCAATAACTTTTTGTGCCTGAGTAACTGTACGTTCTTTCTGATTCTTTGGTGCCGTCACGTCTTCTACAACACCAGCTGCTATTGCTTCTTTTTCAATAACGAACACGGTGTAATGCAGTATTTTCTTTGACTCGTGAACTTCGCGCTCAACAACTTCGGGACCGTTAGGAACGAGGACCGACTTAAACAGCTGCGAACTTTTCGTTATAGCGGCAAGATCCGCTCCTTCAAGCCCTGGTTTTATGTCGTACATGTCGACAATGTCATGTCCCATCAATTTTGCAAAATTTTTGTTACATTCAACGATGTTCATATTCTTATCTACAATAACAACTCCACTTGGAATAGCACGTACAAGACCATTAGCTTTTTTCTGTGCCAGTTTGCGCATATAAGATACACACATTGTTTTTTCCGCAACTCCGTTGAGCATTGCAACTGCAAAATTCCTGCAGGATTCGTAACCGCAGCCGTTACAGTTTATCTCATCAGCTGCAGAATATTTCCCCATAGAATGCATTGCTTCGGTTATTTGCGTTTCCGTAAAAGTCTTCTTTTCCACAGAATTTCCGGGAAGCGTCCCCTTCATTTCGGGAATAGAATTGATCGTATTTTCATCTAGTGTGTTCTCAGCATTCTCTGCAAAATCTATCGTCTGCATTCGGCGTAGTGCCATAGCTGACGTTTGTTCTGTTCCCGGTCCATTAATGCAGCCTCCTGTACATGAGAGAACTTCAAGAAAAAGAGGTTCACTGAGGGCAGAGACATCAAGACCGTAGAGCGTATCCCGAATAGCTTCAATACCGGATACAGCCATTGTACGCACATTTTTAAGAGGATTATATTTTTTGCACGCTGCTATCATACCTCCTTCAAGCGGGAACAATTCAGCTTTTGCAGCCCTCCGGGGAATAAAATCAGGTATATCGTTTATTTTTTCAGGCTTTGATGGTACAAAATTTCCTTCTGCGTCCAGTTTTCCTTCAGCCTGTATTTTTACGATTCCGGCTTCAGCCATCATTTTCCGCAGTTCTTTAAAAGTAAGCGCTGCACTTATTTCATCCCAAACATCGGCTTCTCTCTTTTTTGCAATACACGGGCCAATAAATACAATTTCTATGTCATTACCGTAAAATTTTCTTAAATATCTGGCGTGTGCAAGAAGTGGTGACGCACAATCGGTAATATACGGTGCATAATCACTCATATACCTTTTTATAAATTCAACAGCCGCCGGACACGCAGATGAGATGAACAGTTTTTGATTTATGTGTGAAGACAGTTCAGAGGCAAGCTCATATGAAACTAGATCAGCTCCCAGTGCTGTTTCCGAAACTCCGTAGAATCCGAATTCTTTTAGAACTCCAATGAACTGATTCGGTGTATATTCCGGAAATTCTGAACGAAACGAAGGAGCAAGCGATACCAGTACTTTTTTTCCTGATTCAAGCAGCTTAGATACAAGCGGCGTATCATCTCTATAGTGTTTTGCATGGGCCGGACAATTGATAACACAACGGCCGCATGCAATACACAGTTCACTCATGATAACAGCATGATTGTTTTCTACCCGTATTGCCTTTACAGGACAGCGTCGTACACATCTGTAACAATCCTGACATTCAGTCGGAATTGTGTAGACTGGAGATTTTGTATTCATTTTGTAAGTTCCAAACCTTCCATAAGTACTTGTTCAAGTGTTTCAGAAGACACTTGATTATAAATTTTACCATTGATTTCGATATTAGGCCCGTGTTTGCACAATCCTCTGCACAAACATCCCTGTACTTTTACTGTATTTTCAAGATTATGCTCTTTTATAAACTGACGTACAAGTTCTGCGTTCAGCGAATTTCCTCTGCTGAAACATGAACTGCCCATACAAACAGTAATTATATCCATAAGTGTATTCTACACGCAGGAAAGAATAAGTCAAACAAAATTGAAAATAAAATTTTCAGTGTTAGAATTTTATCATAAACGATATAAAAATGTACGCTAAATAATTACTCTATCATGCGTATTCATTTTTTAGTCTCGATTTATAACACGGGAGAACATATGAAAAGAATTATTACTGTTTTTACAATTTTATTGCTTTTTTCAGGAGCTGTATTTGCATCCGATCCGGCAGAAGGCTACTGGATAAGCTGGGATGAAAAAAATAATAAAGCAACAGGCGGCTGGTACATTCACGTAAATGATGACGGAATGATGTACGGAGAGATGCTCAGTGCAACAGGTTTTACGTCTCAGACTAAAGCATACGGGGCAAAAGGTAAAAAACCGTATAAGAATTTTCCAGTTGCCGGAAAACCTGAGGATATGCCTCTTGTCGGAACTCCATGGATCTTTTGTATGAAAAAAGTAAAAGATGGTGCATGGACTGATGGAAATATCGTAGATCCTGGAGATGGTAATTTATATAAATGCAAAGTGACTTATCATGGAGCATCGGAAAATAAACCCGCATGGCTTGAAGTGCGGGGAGAAATAGGACTGGGGATAGGAAGAAGTCAGCACTGGCGTCAATCTTCAAAAACAGAGGCATCAAATACGTGGTAGTATTTGATACATGAAAAGCCTCATTTGCTGTAATACTGCGTGCGAGGCTTCCTTCTGTTCCAAATAATACAAATAAGGACTTTTATGAAAAAAATTGTTATTATTTTAATCGCTTGTCTTTTACCGTCGTTTCTGAATGCTGCACAGAAAGAAATCTTTCCACTTACGGATTTTACGGTTCAGGGAAATAATATCGTAAAAAGCAACCTTTCATCTTTCCCTCTCACTATAAAATGTTCAAAATCAGATGGGGTAACTCTTACAGCCGGACTGATTCTTCCCAACGGTTGGAACAATGATGTTGGAATTTTTCTTTACAAAAACCTCATGTCCTGTAAAGTATACGTCAATGACGAACTTATCGACACAATCGGACGACCAGCTCCCGATTTTTTCTTTCAGCCGTATATTTCAAGGGGGGTGCTTGTTCCCGCTTCAATTTTAAAAAAGAGTAATACTGTAAGGCTTGAATTATGGAATGATACCGGAACATATAAAATACGTCAGCTCGATGTTGTAGACGGTACGACCTACAGTCACAATATACGTGTCTATAATTTTCTTGACATACAACTCCCCCGTTTTGCCTGCGTACTGTTGCTGTTTGTTGCCGTATATTCACTTTTTATGTTCGTAAATTATAAAGAAAAAAAAGAATTTCTTCATCTTGCCCTTTCAGCGTTCTTTTTTGCAGTATATCTTTTAAATGTTACCATTTATTCAGCCCAAATAAACTATCTGCTTCTAAAATCTGTTCTTTACTCTTGTTTTCCTGCATCAATATTGTTTATCATCCGTTTCTTTAGACGTTTTTTTATAATACAGACCCCGAAGCAAATCAGATATGTTCTGAACTTTATAGGTATTATTTTTATAGCAGGGTATTATTTTCAGAAGACAACAACTGGGCTGGATGCATGGCATTCAATTATGCTTATTTATCCCTTCATAGGACTTGGATATGGTATATACGGTTTCTTTAAATCCTTAAAAGAGGACGGTTCCCGTAATATTAGTACAGGAATAGGACTTCTTATTGCCATTGTTTTTTCCGCATATGATATGTATAATTTTATGCTCGACATAACTCCTTTCATTCTTCTTCAAGGACTTGGATTTATGGCACTTATTATCGGCACTTTTTACAGCATTTCACAGGAAATTGCAGATATGAACAGAAAATGTATAACTTTTGCAGAGGAACTTGAAAAGGATAAAGATAAGCAGGATGCCATGTTCGAACATGTTATGGGAGCATCCTTAAAAGCAGATTCGACCGGAAAGATTCTTGATACAAGCATTTCGTCCGTAAGCTCACTAGTTTCGCAGTATCTGACGAGCATTGCTCAGGTCAATTCAAATATTGAAATTCAGCATGAACAGGTAAACGCAAATAAAGAAAGCGTTTCTCATATTTTTACCGCAATAGACAAGATGTCTGAAATGGTTGGACAACATGAAAAATTTGTTACCGAAACCGTTACAGACGTCAGCAGTCTTACAACAGGTATTCATAAAACAGACTCTCTCATACGAAAATCATCAGAAACCTTAAAGACTTTGACGCAGATTTGTACGGTTGCGAATAATGATGTAGCAGACTCGTCACGTCTTATTGATGATCTGGCGAGCTATTCAAAGCATATATATGATATTGCGAATTCAATAAGCGAACTTTCCCAGCAGACAAACGTTCTCTCAATCAATGCAGCAATAGAAGCTGCACGTTCAGGGGAAGCAGGTAAAGGATTCAGTGTAGTCTCAGGGGAAATTCGTTCGCTTGCAGCGCAATCCGGCGACAGTGCAAGAAAAATAAACGAAATACTTTCGACTATGATTGATAAAATTAACAATATTCAGAATCAGGAAAAACTTGTTTCTTCCCGTCTGCAGGACGTCATATCAGAAAATACAAAGACTGAAACCGAAATAGAAGATATATTCAACGTACTGCAGTCACAGCTTGTCCAGAGTAACCATATCAGTTCAATTATAACAAACCTGATGGAGACAGTGCATACTATTGCAACACAGACTGCAGAACAGAAAGAAAGCGGCGAATCTCTGAATCATTCACTTGAACTTCTTTCTTCAATTACCGATTCTGTGCTTATGGCTTCTAAGGAGCAAAATTCAAGTATAGGAGAACTCAAAAGCAATCTGTCAAAAATACGCAATGCGTCTGAAGAAAACGTCGGCGTTATTTCCGAACTAAAACAGATGCTTGAATCTACGATACCTTCAGAAACAGAAGAATGCACATGCCTCTGAAATGAAACTCTAAAAAAAGCAGATTAATGTTATTAATCTGCTTTTTTTATGATATAGATGATATATAAAATGTTGCGTGAGAATAATTCTACAACCGGTTTATTTTTATTCTGCACCCCCTGTCTGTATTAATGATTTCGATCCACGACGGATACTTTTGTTTACTGCACGAACAGATACAGCCTGTATTTGCATATATACCCGTCGTTTCCGTGTTAGTAACATATTCTTTCATTGCATAATGCGTATGGCCCATAATTACAATTTTTTCAAACGGCAGATTTGAGAAAATTCGTTTAAACCACAATTTTATGCTGACTTTTCCAAATTTTTCATGTGCGTATTGGCATAAACTTTTTTTACTGACTGAAAAAAGATAATACCGGTGAAATTCATCAGGTTTATCAGAATTTACCGGATCTTTTCTAAATTTTTCATATTTGCCCAGTAGAGAATGATAACTCTTCTTTACATCGGCAACAGTCACATCAGTATAAGGAGATGCCATACGGATTACAGAATCATCTGTCAGTTTATCATCATCCGCACGATGGGCATTCGATATCGCGACAAGTGCATCTACAAATAACTTAATAAAAACTCCGCCTGGTTCCTGTTTCTCAGTATCAAATGATACTGAAGATGATTTTGTATATGCTTTTTGCAGAATCTTTTCCAGATCGCAGGATTCTTCTGCAGCAAGACGCGTTACATAATAGCCGAACGGCAGGCCCTGAAGCGTGTCAGTATCGCTTTCGCTTACAGGTGCATTGAACAGGTCTGAGGCATGTCCGTGTTCAAATCTAATATATTTAGTTTCAGAATGATGGTTAAACAGTAATTCAGCAGAATATGTTTGAGGTTCTTTTAAAATCATTGTTTTACCATTTTCGGAAACGGTGTTTAAATCTTCCTGTGTTATTCCCATATCATGGTTACCGGGTATATACCACACTTCATCACAAAGCTCTATACATTTTCTGAGTGCAGGCATAAAAAGTGCATTTTTCCATGATTCTGCAACTTCGGATGCATTTTTAAAAGGTTTTAATTCAGGAGGGCACAGCCATGTATCAAAAAAGTCTCCCAGTATTATTAATTTTTTTATTCTGCTGTCGAGTGCAATTTTATACAAAATTATATTCAGAAAGGCAGGATACAATCCGTTAAACCAGCCGTCACTTTTGCGTCCGATATGGACATCGCTTATTACGGCTATTTTATTTCCATTCTTTTTTTTAGATCCTGCAGATACAGCCATTCCATACAACATCATCTTGAGGCTGTCGAAAGAATCGAATACGTTTATGACATTTTCTGAAATAAGTCCGCAGATAAACCACATAGGAGCTATTGCGAAACTGGTGAACACAGGGAAAGATCCCCAACCAGTATAATACCAGATTTTATAACCTGTCATCCAGAATAAAATCCATCCAAGAAAACATTCCATGCCGAGAATAATGAACATATAAAAGAGGCCTCTTAAAAGCAGGGGAAAGTCTTTTTTTTTCATCCACCGGTATGCAGGCTCCAGACCGACTACACAAATAAGTCCGTACACAAAAAACATATAAAGACTTGCCTGTCCGTAGAATGTAAGGATAGGAACTTTCCAGATATTGTTAAGATTGAGTCTCGGATCAACCCACCACTGGTACTGAAAAATATATTTCAGCAGTGGTATTTCTCTGCCGATTTTAGTAATTGAATAGAATGATACCTCACCAGCAACGAGAAGTGCACCGTAGATGCAAAGTCTGAACAATGCCTGTCGTATTCGCTTTGGAAAATTCTTGTAATGGCTGTACCTTCTGTTTTCTTCTTTCATAGACTGTCTCCTGTTAAATAAAATTCATATTCTTTTCCGGCCGAAAGCGTATTTTCATATTCCCATTTATACGGACTGTTTTTTAACAATATAACGGACTTGTTATACCACTCGGCCGCTTTTTGCTTATTACCTGTTGTCATAGCCATTATTGCTTCAGCTCTGGCTGCAGGTCCGGCAAGCATACGATATTCTTTGCTTAGACGGTATAATGTCCAAAGTGCTTTTTTTGCAAGCTTTTTATAATATGCTGTTTTTTTTACAGGAACAGCATTATGTCTGAACGCTTCACAGATTGATTCGACTGCATTTACATAAGAAAGTTTAATGTGGGGTATATTAATTTTATATAAATCATTTTCATGTATAATACATTCTGCATAATGCAGGGCTTCATCATAATTGTGTTCATGAGAAGCGATATATGCAAGATGACCGTAATGAATACACAATGTCATATGATCGTGAACAGTGCTGCTCAGTTTTATTCCGGTCTGGAGTTGAGCTTCAGCCTGCATACCGGTAAATTCTCTTCGAAGATATTTCATGAACGGAACTTTATTGTATTTCCAGCCTATATGCATAACGGAATGAAGTTTTTTCGCTATTTTGTCACATTCTTCATATCCTGCAATTGATTTTTCAAAATCACCAATGAGAAAATAATTCTGGCCAAGAGCGCCTTCTGCAGTCATAAGCTCCCATTGTTCGCCCGTTTTACGAAAATAGTCCGATGCTGCTTCAAGCATGTGTATTGACTTAACCGGGTCATCATAAAAAAGAAAATAATATGCATATCTTGCATTAAAAATATTTTTTGTTTTTAAATTCTGTGTATAATCAAGCATCAGACTCCCCTGCTCGAATATTTTTCTGCCTAGAGACGTTAGTCCTGCACTTACGAGTGATACAGCGTAATCTCCCGCTGCAGCGCAGAATTTATCAACACCCTTTTTGCAGTGCAATGTATTGTTAAAATTTACGAGAGAACTCCATGCTATTTTTTCCGGAAGACCAAAATAATACAATTTGTTAAGAATGCAGAGAATATCGGTACGAGTTTCTGCCGCATAAAGTTTCTCACCGCTGTAAGGTTTTATTCTTTTTCCCCTGATTCCGTAATTCACCGTTTGAATAATCGCTTCTTTTGTAATGTCCATGTAAACGGCCGGTAATGATTTTGGTGCTTTTTTTCCAAGTATTTTCAGTGCATCTTCAAGCGAAATTACAGCGTTATCAAATTTTCCCTGTTCCTGAAAGCATCTTCCCATGCCTCGCAGTGCATCAGCTTTTATTCGTTTTTTAGTACAAGTCTGTATTACTTTTTCGAAAATTTTCCGGGCCTTTTCATAATCTTCAATGATACGGTAAGCTTCTGCCAGTGTAAGAAGAAGTTTACACAATTGTTGTTCGTCTTTCGGAGTCTCAAGTGTATTCCATGCGTTCAGGGCGGTAAGACAATGAGTTATTGTGTCCTGGGCAGAAAACAGTTTCTCGGCTTTTTTAGCAGCTGTATATGCATAAAGGAACACCTTATCAAAAGCCTTTGCTTCCAATGCGTGATATTCAAGCTTTTCAATAACCTGTTGATAATTTCCTTCATAGCGTTTTTCCAGATATAAAAGAATCATAAGATTCAATTCTTTTTTAGTCGTATCAAGAATAGTATCATAAATAACATCATGTATAATTCCGTGTGTGAATGAATATTCAGAATCATCGGAGACTTCTTTCACAATAATATTATGAGTTTCAAAATCAGACAGCGCTTTATCAACTGACTTTTCACTTATACCATCCGGTAGAAGTTCCAGGAGACAGTCTGAATAGAATGTCTTTCCTATAGCGGATGCTGTTTTACAAATGACTTGTTCTTCGAATTTAAGAGAACTCAGACGTGACAGAATAATATTTTGAATAGATGAAGGAATAACTATATTCTGTATACTTTTTATATTATGTGACAGAATCCGTTTTCCTGATTCGTTTTCTATGAGTGTTCCGCTTTCAACAAGACTATGTACAATATTTTCAATAAAGAACGGATTACCTTCTGATGTAGCTACAATTTTTCTGTTCAGAATTGGTTCTGCTTCCTGCATATTAAGCAGTATTTCAGTCAGCGCTGAAGAAGCGTCATCTGAAAGTTGGGCAAGCTTCAGTATTCTGATATTGTGCTGTTTAAAGAAACCGGTAATAAACGGCAATTCTCGTGAAATTGCCGTTATGAACACCTTTTTTTGTCCGTAACTGCTTATCAAATATTCGAGCATGCTTAAAGATATGCTGTCGCACCACTGCATATCTTCAAGAATAATAACAATGGGATACTGTTCTGCCGCCCGTGAAAACATGCGTTCTATTAATGAAAAGAAATGATATTGTTTTATAGAAACATCAATGTCTGATGTTTCAGTGTTTTCAATGAAATCATACCCCAGCATATTAAGAAAAATGGGAATCCATATAATTTCATCCGGAAAATACGATTCAAAAAAACGCAGAGTGAAATCTCTGGCTTTTAAATCAGAAATTCTTTCAGGCATGTTTATAAGTTTTTTTATTATTGAACGCCAGCAGAAAAAAACTGTCGTTTCTTCGTACTGATAACAGGTACCATAATAAATTTTTACGTCCGGAATCTGCTGTCTGGCACAACTAACAAACTGTTCAACAAGATACGTTTTTCCCATACCTGCATCGCCGATGACAGGAACTATATTCATGCGTCCCGATGCACTTTGCACAAAAGATTCACAGAGCTGCTGCAATTCTCTGCTGCGACCTATGAGTTTTGAACTTACCTGTTTTTTTTGCGGTATTTTTTTTATTTTTACAACAAAATAGGCAGTCTGAACTCCGTCATACCCTTTACATGTTATTCCCGTGACAATCTTCGTTTCACACATAGATTCTGTGCTTTTTTTTGTTGCTTCGTCGATAAGTACGGAATATGTTCCCTTTTCAGAGGCATGCATCATGAGTCGCGATGCAAAATTTACCGAATTACCTATAATAGTGTAATCCTTACGCAGAAAGCCGCCAAACTCGCCTGAGTATACCATTCCTGTTCCGATACCGATATTTACGGACTGAATATCGGTATTTTTTTTAGCGGCAAGAAGAATTTCTGCAGCACACAGTACCGCATTTCGTTCCTTGTTTTCTAAAGCTGACGGAGTACCAAAAAAAATTGGAAACACAACGCCTTTATCAGACAGATCAGGTTTTGTACAGTATCCGCCATACCGGTAGGCCTTATTCTGCATAAGAAAATAGATTTCGTTTACAGCAGAAAGGCTGTTTTCAATTTTTTCTTCACCGATCTGCTGTGCAAAAACTCCTTCGAATTTAGCCATAATACATGTAATATTTTTATATTCACCGGCAAATCCCGCAAAACTTTTTTTTGTCTGTTGCCGGATTATCGGATTAATAAATGTCGCCATGCGGTTATAAAAATACGGATTTGAGAAGAATTGCTCAGTGTCTGTATATTCCGGCATCTGAACAGTTTCTATAAAATCTTCCGGAAATTTATCAAGATGATAAAATCCGTTCATTTCCGTAAAATTACTTTGCAGACCTTCGGCAGAGGCAATAGTCCAAGCCTCTTTGCTTAGAATAATTTCCTGCTTTTTACATTCCTTTTCGCAAAGTACTGCTGTATGAACCGTATTACCAAGAATGACGGGAGTTATGAACAGATCCCTCGTTCCAAGTAGTATTTGATATATTGTGCCACTGCTTATACCAATTTTTGGACGAAGAACAAATCCGTTGTCTTTACCGGCAAGAAGATTATAATTATCACTTAATTCAAGCGCACGAAGCATTGCAGCGAATGTACGGTTAAAATTATCCCGTTCTGTTTCAGCCTTCATTCTGTCAAAACAAATCAACAGCGAATCACCGGCAAACTGATAAACAGAACCTCCGAACTGTCTCACAGTTTCTATAATTATTGAATAAAATTCAGAGAGGGTGTTTGACAGATCAGCTATATCTCTGTTTGTATTAATATAGTTCAATACAATAGGCGTAAACCCGATTATATCAAAATAGACTACTGTGCCATTGAATTTTTCCGTTTTTTTTTCAAAAATGCAGCATTCTGCTCTGCCTATAAAACGTACTATTTTGTAAGGAATATATTGTGAAAGAAGTTGAAATTCCGTATCTGCAACGAACTGGTCCTCTCTGAGCAGACATTTCTTACATTTTTTTCCCATGATGTTACACCCTTGTATTAATTATGTTTTCTACTATTTTTTTATAAAGTTTTCTGCCTGTTTTTTTTCGAAACCAGTGCGGCATCATTGCAGGTTCAGCGTGATCCATACAAAGCGAGTGTTTCTGTTCAATCCATACACCCTTCCGTTCGATGCAGTTTCTTTTTTTTTGTATTTTATCATCGCGTCCGACATAGGGAAAACGCTGTGCATCTGAAGGAATCATACCATCATTATGATGCCATCTTTTTACGAACGTTTTCCATTTTTTTTCCTTGATCCGGTAATTTCCAACTGCAAGTGTATTCACCCACAGTACAATATGGCAGACGAACGGTATAAAAAAATCAATAAGTCCCAAAAAAGAAAAGGTTGCCTTTGTCGTATAACTGAAGTACCATGTATCAGAATATTCAGTCATAAACTTATTATTTTTTTCCATTGCATTAGGTGTAAGGTCATACATAGCCCAATCCGCACTGTCACTGAATTCTCCGTTCGTATCTGCAAGCGCCGTCAATATATGATTTTGTCCGCCGTCATCATTAAAATCCCACTGATCAAGATGAAGATCGAAAATAAAATGACTCCTGTGACTGTTGTTCTGATAGTTACCGTCTATCTCCAGAAGTTTGCAGAGAAAACGGACAGTTGCTGCATTTTTCTTTAAAATTCCTGTTTCTGTATCAGCGCCGAGTATCCATGTCAGCGTTGAACCATTCTGTGCTCCTGCAACGGAAGTTATTGAATGTACCCATGTGCAGTCCGTATGCTCTTGATATCCGCAGCTGGTATAAAAATAATCCTGTGCAAGAAGATACTGCAGCATTCGTATAACCGGAACACCCATTGAATGACCGACGAAATCCAGCGGATGCAGTTTGTCCCATATGGTACATAGGGCAGGCCCTCCGTATCGTGTCGATACAGAGGGGTCAAAGTCTTTCTTTTCACCATAGAACCGTGTGTACCTTTTGTGTCCGAATTTTTTACTGTGTTCGGCCCCATAATCAGTAAGGCCTCCTTTCAGTTGAAAGAAAAGTTCGCATGCCTGATCATGAAGAGAAGATACAGGTCCCGTCGAAGGGAAAAGAAACGGCGGGAGTCTGCTGCCACTTTCTTTTTTTAATTCATGAGCGCAAACATAATACGGATGACTACTTAACTCATCGTCCCCCCAGCCGAGCAGGCCGTGGCAGAAAACTATCGGCAGGTCTGTGTTCATTTTTTCTTAAGATCCTCACCCCACTTAAATCCCATCTTTCTGTAAAATTTCGGAACAGTTCCGTTCGTAAACGAAGGACATGTTCTGATTATTTCCTTAGATTGTTCTACGGAAAGCGGACGCACCGTTGTGTGAAGGTCTGCAATCGGCTGACTGATTTTGTTTGCATAGCATGAACATCCCGGCGCCCGGAATATTTTTGAATATTCATTCCAGATATCCCGTATAGGACGTTCCCGCATGTTTCCAAGCGACACTGAACAGAAATCACACGGACAGACATTTCCTGACGAATCAACAAAAATAAAATGGAATCCAGCACCACAGCCATAAAATTTTTCACTTTCAAATACATCATAAGCAAAGCAGGCTGGATAATCCTTGTGTTTAATAAGAAATTTCTGAACTTTATTTACACGTTTTACATCATTTTCTGTAAGTTTTTCCTCCGGATGATCATTAAGGTGTCCGCTTAAAATCGGAGATGTAAGACGCATATCGTTAACTCCGAGTGATTTAAAAAAATCCAGCGTTTTATATAATTCTTCAGGATTTGATATGAGCTCATGGTCAGGAACAAAAGACACTGCTACGTACATACCTTCAGCCTGATACATTTCAATAGCCTTTACCGCAATTGCATGCATTCCTTCGCGCCCGCGCCGTTTGTCATGAATTTCCGGCTTGTAATGATCAAGCGATATTACAGGAATTCCCAGACCGGCAGCCTTTAATTCACGTACTTTTTCACGAGTAAGACCGAATCCCGTAGAAAACATAAGAGACATTGATTTTTCCCCGATAAGAGAAATAATATCGACGATGTCGTTTCTCAGCAGTGGTTCACCACCGGTAATGCCGATCATACTTGTACCAAGTTCCTGTACCTGAGTTATTGCATCTCTCAATTCTTCAAGTGTCAGCTGATTTTTTTTTGTCCTGTCTGCAAACGAACAGTGCCAGCAGTTGCAGATACAATTTGCCGTTACAGCAAAGTTCATCATCACTGGAGCAGGCTGTCCATTTGCTGTTTTCAATATACCTGCGACGTAGCGTTCATATGCTTCTGAAGGGAAATACGGTGTAAATGTATTCATATAGATTCTATCGCCTACCCGCGTGAGTTTACTGTTGCTTGAAACATAGTTCATTGCAAGCATCTGGCGAAGCGAAAGTGTTTTCATGACCGGACTCTTGAGCATTTCCATCATGCCGTTTATTTTTTGAAATCCGTAAAGTTGTTTTCCTACCATAATCTTTTTATACCCCTGAAAATTATTTCTATAAATTATATCCCGGATTTTTCCAAAAACAACGTAAGTATATCCGGAAAAGAATCACCAACCTCGACGCAAGCGTCGAGGTATGGAGTTCTCTAAAGGTATTGCAGTCGGGATTTAATACCCCTCATACGCCCCAAGGGGCGGGGTATTAACCCCTCCGCACGAATAAATTCAATAATTTGTCTGAAGTATTAAAAATATTGAAAAAATTTATATTTTAAATTTGCAAAAAAAATGTAATAAGTATATTGTCTTATATAAATTATAAAAGTAAGGAGATGTTATTATGTTGTCAGAAAAAAAACTGCGGCCGGTTATCAGAATAGATAAAGAGAAATGTGTTAACTGCCACAGGTGTATTTCAGTCTGTCCTTCAAAAATGTGTAATGACGGATCAGGAGACTATGTAAAGGTTAACAGCGCCTTGTGTCTGGGATGCGGATCTTGTATCAGCGCATGTACGCACGGAGCACGGATTGGAATTGATGACACTGAAGCTTTTTTTGAAGCTGTATCTAAAAACGAGAAAATTATTGCAATTGTCGCACCAGCAGTAATTGTCAGTTTTAAAGGTAAGGACCTTGAGTTTAATGGATGGCTTACATCAATCGGTGTAAGAGCTGTATTTGATGTAAGTTTCGGTGCAGAACTTACGACAAAATCATATGTTGAATATATGAAAAAAGAAAACCCTTCCTGTGTTATTTCACAGCCCTGCCCGGTTCTTGTTACGTTCATAGAAATTTACCGTCCGGAACTGCTTACGTATCTTGCACCGGTAGACAGCCCTATGACACATACAATGAAGATGATACGGAAATTTTATCCTCAATATGCAGACTGCAAAATTGCCGTAATTTCTCCATGTTATGCAAAAAGGCATGAATTTGATGAAACCGGATATGGTGATTATAACGTCACAATGAGGTCGCTGAAACAGTATTTTAAAGAGCATACTATTGATTTGTCTTCATATCCAAAAGTTAACTACAGGAATCCTCCAGCCGAACGAGCAGTCCTTTACTCTACCCCCGGAGGACTTATGAGGACTGCTGAAAGATTTGTTCCGGGCATTTCTGAAAAAACCCGTAAAATCGAAGGACTACCGGAAGTAATAAGTTATCTGGCACATCTGTCCAAAGCAATTGAGGATCATTTTGCGCCTGTTTTTCCGCTTATCGACTGTCTGAACTGTGTCGAAGGATGCAACTGCGGAGCCGGTACAGACAACCAGTCTCTTTCGCTTGATGAAATGGAGTGTTTTGTAGAGCTTCGTAATAAACAGAGAAAAGAGTACTGGGAAAAACAGGGAATTTCAAAAAAAACGGCAATGCGAAAGCTGAACAAAACAATTGACCGGTATTGGGAACCGGTTTTGTATAACCGCACGTATACAAATTATAACGACACGTTCAAAACACTTATAAAGGAACCCAATGCTGTACAATTGGAAACAATCTATCATAAAATGTCAAAAGAATACAAAAAAGATATGCTTAATTGTGGTTCCTGCGGGTATAACAGCTGTGAACAGATGGCGGTAGCCATATTTAACAGTTGTAACAAACCGGAAAATTGTCGTCATTTTATGCTTGTTGAAATTGATAAAATCCACCTCAATCATCAAACTGAAATGCATGCTACTGTTGCAAAAGTAACAAATGCAAGCGTTGCCAAGATTCAGGAAGCACAAAAAAATGTGTCTGCACTTATGGCTGTTACAGGAAGTATGACAGATGCAGTTTCTTCTTCTTCAGCTTCTATCGAAGAAATGATTGCGAATATAAAATCAATTGATTCAGTTCTTGAAAAAAATTTCAGTACAGTTAATGAACTAAAAAAAGCAACACTGACAGGAAAAGCTGATATTGGTGATGTCACCCAATTGGTAAGAGAAATCGAAGAAGATTCAGATGGTCTTAATGAAATGAGCAAGATTATACAGCAGATTGCAAGCCAGACAAACTTACTTGCAATGAATGCAGCAATCGAAGCGGCTCATGCAGGTCAATACGGCAGTGGTTTTTCAGTTGTTGCGGACGAAATCAGAAAGCTCGCAGAAAATTCGGGAAAAGAAGCAAAACAAATATCCGATGTTCTGAAAAAAATTAAAAAACTGATTGATGCCACATTCGGAAAAACTGTATCAGTGCAAGGTGAATTTGAAAACGTTGTTCAACTTTCGGAAAATGTTCGTAATCAGGAAGCAACTGTAAAAGAAGCTGTTTCAGAGCAGAACAACGGAAGTGCAAAACTTCTTGAATCGATTGTACATATGAAGGATCAGATGACGGCCGTTTCTGATGCAGCAAAAAATCTTAAAAACGAAACATCACTTATAGAACAACAGATTGCAGGTCTTGACGCCTGCAAATAAAAAACAGTAAACACAATTTACCTTTTCTCTATTGCCTGACTACTCGGACAATAGAGAAAAAACTCATAAAACCTATTCCCATAAATCCTGCGATGTTCTATATTATGAAATGGTACCGTTGGTACGACAGGGATTTTTTTATAAAACAAAATCCCCATACAAGACTTGCTTAAGCAAAGTAGCTATGTTAGCGGAGGATTACAATGGCATACAAAGTAACCATTATCGGAGCGGGATCAGTCGGTTCAACGATTGCATATACGCTTACTGTAAAAGGAATCGCTTCTGAAATCGTGATGATCGACATCAATACACAGAAAGCGCTGGGAGAGGCTCTTGATATCAGACAGGGAACACCGTTTTGTGATCCTGTCAATATTTACGCCGGTACATATGCGGATGCAAAAGATTCCGACATCGTCGTTATCACGTCAGGGGTTGCACGTAAACCGGGACAGTCGCGGCTTGATCTTGCACAGACAAATGTAAACATCATGAAGAGTATTATTCCGGAAATCACAAAGAACGCGCCGAATGCAATTTACGTATTCGTTGCAAATCCGGTAGATATTCTTACTTATCAGTTCTACAAAACCTCAGGGCTGCCGGCAAATCAGATATTCGGTTCAGGAACGATTCTTGATACTGCCCGTCTCCGCGCACGCATAGCAGAATATTACCATATAGCACAGCAGAATGTGCACGCATACGTTTTCGGTGAACACGGTGATTCCTCTTTTGTTCCGTGGTCACTTGCAAACATTGCAACTATTCCCGTCGACGAATATAAATCCTGTATTGAAGACGCGGATAAACTTGTTCCGCCGCTCGTACACGATGAAGTCGAAACATATATCCGTAAATCAGGCGGAAAAATTATTGAGCGCAAAGGCGCAACATTCTATGCCGTTGCCGTATCTGTCGCACATATAATCGACTGCATCAGCGATGCCATGGACACAACGCTTACAGTTTCTTCTTTAATAAACGGTGAATACGGGATCAAGGACGTCTGTCTTTCGACACTTTCAGTCGTGGGCCAGACAGGCCTGAAAGGCCGTCTCGTTGCCCCGCTCACTGATGCTGAAATTGTTCAACTGCGTCACAGCGCCGACTGCCTCAAAGACGTCATCAAACAGCTTAAATTCTAGATAGTGTCTGCTGTCCGCTGCTCATCCAGGACAGCGGATGACAGGCAACCCTTCTCAACATTTATAACGGAGTAACCGTAATGGATAACTTCAGAATCGAACACGACTCGATGGGTGAAGTGAAAGTTCCTGCGGACAAATACTGGGGTGCCCAGACTGAACGCAGCCACGAAAACTTCAGGATCGGCGTGGGTATTGAAACAATGCCCCGCGAAATCACAAAAGCATTCGGCTATCTTAAAAAGGCTGCAGCACAGGCAAACAATGCTCTTAAACCTGAGAAAATGACTGTAGAAAAGCTTTCATGCATTGCAAAATCCTGCGACGAAGTAATCAGCGGCAGCCTGAACGATCACTTTCCCCTTGTTGTCTGGCAGACAGGAAGCGGAACGCAGTCGAACATGAATGCAAACGAAGTCATTGCGAACCGTGCAAACGAAATAGCAGGAAAAAAACTCTGCCACCCGAATGACGACATTAACATGAGCCAGTCAAGCAACGATACGTTCCCCACAGCCATGCACATTGCTGCAGTCGTAGAAATTGAAGACAAACTTTTTCCCGCAATTGATCTTCTTGCCGGTACTTTCAAAAAGCTTGAACAGGCTAACGAAGGAATCGTAAAAAGCGGACGCACGCACCTGCAGGATGCTGTACCGATTCAGTTCAGTCAGGAAATAAGCGGCTGGCGTTCATCTCTTGAAAAAGACAAAGAAATGCTCAATCTGTCGCTTCCCGAATTAAAACAGCTTGCACTCGGGGGTACGGCGGTCGGGACGGGACTCAATGCCCCCAAGGGGTTTGATGAAAAAGTCGCTGCAGAAGTGTCGAAACTTACCGGAAAAGACTTCATCACCGCACCGAATAAGTTCCACGCACTTACAAGTAAAGATGAGATAGTTTTTGCCCACGGCGCACTGAAAGCACTCGCCGCCGACCTTATGAAGATTGCGAACGACGTACGCTGGCTGGCTTCCGGACCACGCGACGGACTCGGTGAAATTCACATTCCGGAAAATGAACCAGGGTCGTCAATCATGCCTGGAAAAGTCAATCCGACACAGTGTGAAGCCATGACTATGGTTGCCGTCCAGGTAATGGGAAACGACGTTGCAGTCGGTATGGGAGCAAGTCAGGGCAACTTTGAACTCAACGTGTTCATGCCCGTCATCGCCTACAACTTCCTTCAGTCGGTACGGCTTCTTGCGGAAGTAATGGTATCGTTCAACAACAACTGTGCTGTCGGCATTACGGCGGACAAAGAAAAG
>JALNVF010000051.1 GCA_023231445.1 Treponema sp.
GCCGGACATCCTTGTCCGGCACGGGAGTCTTACGACAGCCGGATGTCCTGTCCGGGACGGTGGTCTTTATTAGTCAGGGGGGCGGGCTTTCCCGTCCGGCACGTGGAGGTTATAAAGTGAAAAGAGTATATGTAAATGAAGAATGGTGTCTTGCATGCCATCTCTGTGAATATAACTGTGCATTTGCCAATTCCGGTATGAAGGATATGGTAAAAGCGCTTAAGGGTAAAAAAATCTATCCGCGCATTCAGGTGGAAATAGGCACAGACGAGAACAGCAAAGCTGTCAGTTATGCCGTTTCCTGCCGGCACTGTGAAGAACCGCTGTGCGTAAAAGCGTGCATCACAGGCGCCCTTCACCTTGAAGACGGTGTTATCTGTTCCGACAAGGAAAAATGCGTCGGCTGCTATACATGTATTCTTTCCTGCCCGTATGGCTGCATCATGCCGTCGGAAGAAGGAAACGTTATCCAGAAATGTGAGCTGTGCACAAAAAATGAAAGCGGCCAGCCCGCATGCGTTGCCGGATGTCCTAACCGTGCTATCGTATTTGAAGACCGCGGAGTTCCGTCTGCGGAAGAAGCGGCCGTCATGGAAGACGAAGGAGGTGCAGAATGAGCGATTCAGCTAAATATGTAATTATCGGAAATTCAACAGCCGCTGTCGGATGCATTGAAGGAATACGCACACTTGATAAAGACGGTTCAGTAATTGTCCTGTCTACGGAAAAATATCCTGCATATTCACGTCCGCTTATTTCCTATCTGCTTGAAGGACTTACAACGGAAAAACACATGCAGCTTCGTTCTCATAATTTCTATAAAATAAACAACGTTGATTTCCGTCCCTCAACGGAAGCTGTCGCACTTGATGCCCAGAAAAAAACAGTCAAACTTGCAGACGGATCAACGATAAGTTACGAAAAACTCCTTAATGCAACAGGATCACGTCCGTTCGTTCCACCGATGGGCGGACTTGATACAATGCCCGGATATTTCACCTTTCTTACGCTCGACAGTGCAAAAGCTATTGAAAAAGCAATCAGCAGAAAATCGCATGTCTTAATAATAGGAGCCGGTCTTATCGGCATGAAATGTGCGGAAGGGATTGCAGACCGCGTCGCCGATGTTACTATCGTCGAAATGGCACCCCGCTGCCTTCCTACAAACCTTGAAGAAGCAGGCTCAAGCATTATTCAGAGTAAAATGGAGGAACATAACGTTCATTTTATTCTGGGAGACAGCGTAAAACAGTTCACACCGAATTTTCCAAAGGGAACAAAACCGGATGCCGGTAAATCACCACTCGGCGGAACAGCTCTCACCAATAACGGAAAAACAGTCGAATTTGATGTTCTTGTCTGTGCAGTCGGCGTCCGCCCGAACACGCAGCTCATAGAAGGTGCAGGCGGAAAAATTGAAAAAGGCATAGCAATAGACGAAAACTGCAGAACAACCCTTCCCGATGTATGGGCAGCGGGCGACTGCACGCTCAGTTACGATATCTCTGCCGGCACAAACCGTATTCTTGCGATTCTTCCCAATGCATACATGCAGGGAGAAAGTGCCGGCATCAATATGGCGGGCGGAACAAAACCGTATACAACAGCGCTGCCGCTTAACTCTGCAGGATTCTTCGGTCTGCATATGGTAAGCGCCGGAAGTTATATCGGCAAATGTATTGATGCAGGGAAACCGGCAGTCAAAGCACGCGGCAACATTCCGGCCTCACCCTCTGAATACAGGAAATTCTGGATCGACAACGACCTGCTTAAAGGTTTCATCATCATAGGTGATGTAAAACGTTCCGGAATTTATACGTCGATCGTACGGGATAAAATTCCACTTTCTTCTATAGATTTTGATGCAATAAAAGACGAGCCGCAGCTGCTTGCATTCAGCAGGCAGAAACGCGACAAAATTCTTTCTGCAAAAGACGACGTTCCCGCAACAAGCTGGAACTTTGCGATACAATAGGCCGCTCCAAAAACATCCTTGTTTTTGGAGCTCCGCGGGAATCCCGGCTCGTGCAACGAGTCAGGATTCCCGCTTCACCAAGGCCGGACATCCCTGTCCGGCAGGGTGGATTTTCATAAGCCGCACAAAAAAAGCTGCGGACGGACTGGAGGTTGAATATGTTAAAGATTGACGCTACGCCGGAACTGACATTCGACGTTCTTAATAAACAAATCCGGGATTCGGGAGAGAAACATGTAAGAATCTCACATGCAATCGGACAGCGGTATATAGCGGCAGGACTTGCCGGACGCAGAATCGACATTGACGGTACCCCCGGAAACGCACTCGGTGCATACCTTGACGGATCAACGATTACCGTCGAAGGGAACGTTCAGGATGCAACAGGCGACACCATGAATACAGGTGAAATAGTCGTACACGGAAACGCCGGGGATGCAACAGGGTACGCCATGAGAGGCGGGGCAATCTATATCCGCGGAAATACGGGATACCGTGCAGGCATCCATATGAAGGCTTATAAAACGCAGCAGCCGCTCGTTATAATCGGCGGCAAGGCAGGCAGTTTTCTTGGTGAATATCAGGCCGGTGGTACGATCATCGTTCTCGACCTTGAACCGCCCGTCACAATCAACGGTGAAGTAACGGCAGGAGCTCCGATGGCCCGCGAAATTACCGGCGCATTTGTTGGTACCGGAATGCACGGTGGTGCGATCTATCTGCGCACAGACAAGGCGCCCGATCTTCCGAAGCAGATTCATGTTGCTATGAAAAAGGGTACGGAAATTCCCGAAATAAAATCACATATCACCAAATTCTGCGAGTATTTCAGCGATGTAAATAAAGAATCAATTCTTGCATCCACATTTGCAATACTGACGCCCGACAGCAATAATCCGTACAAACAGCTGTACACAAGCAACTAAACAAAAAAAGCAAATCATATTCAAACAGCAGGGGCGGTACCCATCTTAAAATGAGACGGGTACCGCCCTGTTCCGTTTTTCTGCATGGCATAAAACAAAAATATAGTATATATTCAGATTATGCAGACCATATTGAATCCTATGCCCTTCCAGGGAAATCTTCACAAACGAACGTATTTTGAAGGATGGTACCTTAAGCATGTATCAAAAGACAAATCGTGTGTTCTTTCCTTCATTCCGGGAGTTTCCCTGACTCCTGATGACAGGTGCTGTTTTATACAGGTTATTGACGGAATCAGCGGTAAGACATGGTATATAAAATATCCACTGGAAACATTTCAGTGGAACCGCGATATATTTTTTGTTTCTGCAGGGACTTCTACTTTTTCTCTGGACGGATGTTCTATCAATATTGATGAAAGTGATTTGAAAATCACCGGAACACTACATTATTCAGGAATGCAGTGTTATCCGCGTACTCCGGCACATCCTGGCATTATGGGATGGTTTTCATTCATCCCCAGGCTGGAATGCAGGCATGATGTACTTTCTATGAATCATACTGTCTCGGGAACGCTGCAAATAAATGGAAATTCCCTTGATTTTACCGAAGGTTCCGGTTATATCGAAAAAGACTGGGGATGGAATTTTCCATCCTCCTATATATGGATACAGTGCAACAATTTTGATGAACAGGAAACTTCTTTTATGATGGCTGTTGCGCGGGTTCCCATAGGTCTCTTTGCAGGAAAAGGTATTCTGGGATTCCTGGGCTTTCTGCAGACAGGTAAAAAGGTCCGTACATTCGGCACATGGAATAAATGGACAATACAAAGCTGCGTTTTTCCCGGTACCGGAGAAGGCACCGTTATGCTCACCGACGGGCATGAACGAATCGACTGCCATGTTAAAAGCAGCAGCGGAGGCATACTGAAGGCCCCTGCAAAAGGCGCTATGAGTCAGATCGTAAAAGAAAGCATTAATGCGTCCCTGTCTGTCCGCATAACAGAAAAAAACGGAGCTGTTATTTTACTGGAAGGCCATCCCGGAGGATTCGAACAGCGGGGGATTTTTAACTGAACAGTATAAAATCTAATATAAAAAATAAACACCAGCCACAACACAGAACGTCAAAGCTGGTGTTATCCCTTATATACACAGAAAACGACTATTTATAGATTTTGAGCCGGTCTTCTACCGGAAGAAAATCTTTCCTGTCAGGTTCTGCAAGCGGTTTTCCAAAAGGCATCTCCGCAAGAAGTTTCCACCCTGAAGGCACGTTCCATGTTTCGCGTACTTTCCCGTCTATCAGCGGATTGTAATGCTGAAGATTTACTCCGAATCCGGCAGCCTCAAGCATCATCCACACATTCGACTGCAGCATACCGGACGACTCAAGCGACCAGACAGGAAAATTATCTTTATACAGAGGATAGGCCGTCTGCAGACCTGCAACCGTATCCTGATCCTCAAAGAAGAGCACCGTCCCGTAACCGTTTTTAAAGCCATCAACTTTTTCTTCCGTAGAAGAGAATTTATCTGCAGGAACAAGCGGCCGGAGTGTTTCTTTCGTTATATCCCATAACCTGTCATGCTGAGCTCCAAACAGCACGATAACTCTTGCACTCTGTGAATTAAATGCCGACGGTGTGTATTTTACTGCGTCGGTTATAAGCGACTGTATTTCAACATCACTGATAACAGAGTCTTTACTTATAGCATAAAAAGACCTGCGTTGTTTCAGTGCACTATCAAATGTCTTTGCAATAACCATTTTTAACCTCCGTCTTTATACTTTAAATTTGCATAATTCTGTTAAATAAGTCAAACATTTTCTGCAGCTGTACTGATAAACAGAAAATACAGGACTATTCCGTACGCGTATCTACGGAAACTGCATAATTCTGTATCTCTGTACAACCGGTACCGGATACAATTTCGTTACCAAGTTCAACACTTGTAATATAACTGGTACGGTCAAGCAGATTCTGACTTATCAGATAGTCCGTAAATCTGCTGACAGGAAAAGGACCGCTTGTTATATCCTGCTTCGCTTCAAATGCAATATACGTCCAGCTGTGATTACTTCCGCCGCTGTTATCAGTATGTCCGCCTTTTACATACACAGAATATTCTTTCCCGTCTATTACAGTATCAGCATACTTTTTCCCGGCCGGTTTCATTCCCCTGTTCATCGTCCAGATCATGATTTCATGTGTTATATTGTCAATTCCCTCCGGTAATCCTGATACACACCAGACGGAAAAAGCCATATTATACACACCCCTGGCATTAACAGAAGCATCAAAGTCCGCAGTAATAGTACAAAGTCCTGCCTGACACGGAAAAGGACTGGCAATACCGGATAACGGATCCCACGGTTTATCTCCATAAATTACTTCAGGATACGCAACAACCATACCCGAAGAGTTCACCCAGTCCCACTGCCACCCCGGACCTGTACTACTGCCGTTATTTTCAACAAAGACAGTTTGAAAGCGGCTGCCGGTGGCGGCTTTTTTATTCCAGACATTATTAACCACACGGTACTGCGTATTGTACAGTACAGATTCCCAGTCCTTACCGGCAGAGGCAGTAATGGTCCCCTGTGGTTTATATGTAGCATCCAGATCCTTATTTACAGATGTGCACGAACACAGTGCCGGCAGAACCAGCGCAGACACTATCAGCAGTTTTAATAACTTCATATTCCTGTCCCCATACTGATTTTTACCGCCGGTAAATCTCAAAGCCATGAAACACCGCCGTAATGCAGAGCGGCTGACCTTCCCAGAGCAGCCCCTGCTGCAAGAGATTTTTCAATATCGTGCGTTAAATAATATTCCGCAGAAAAACCTGCCTGAAAAGCGTCTCCGCATCCCGTTGTATCCACTACTTTTTCTACAGGCAGCGCATTCTGCCAGTATGTAACACCGTCTTTAACGGCAACACTCCCCTCTGCTCCAAGTGTCAGTACAATTATCCCCTTGTAATGTTTTGATATCGCAGTCAGTTCTTCAAGCTGATTACGTACTCCCCCGAAGTATGCGATATCAACGGATTCCAGTCCTTTTTCAAGTAATTCATATGTGCTAAAATGCAGAAAATCCACTGTCAGAAAGTTAGTATTCCTTTTATGCACAAGCGCCTGTTCATAATTCGGTCCATTTGCATGTGTAGCCCAGATATCAAAATCAGCAATATACTGCCAGTCCGTTTCATGCAGCACAAATGTATCGTATACTCCGCTGTGCCATGCACCTGCTACGCCGGTACGCTCTCCGTTATCGTCGTCGATAATCTGATTACATGCAGTGTTTCCCTCCATTCTGTACATATGAGAAATATCCACAGAATATTTTCTTAATAAATCTTCGATTCTGTCACCGGCCTTATCCGTCCCCAGAGCACCCACAAAAGCGCTTTCATGTCCCGACTGTTTAAACCGTATCGTTTGATTTAATGAATTGCCGCCGGCAAAATATTCATTCTGCTGCGGAAAATAATCCATTGCGGCAACGCTGAAACAGGCAACTTTCATTCTTCTCTCCCGTTTTCGTTTACGTATATGCCCTGCTGCACGTTTGTACAAAAGACATACAAAGCTTTTAACTTATTTATAGCATTTCTCTTATAAACAGTCTATATAATACGTTACAGGAAACTCTTGTATGCGGCACAGTTCATCTGTTACACTACCAGTACAATGAAAGTCGACAGGCTCATCGGAATAGTATCTCTGCTTCTGCAGCAGGAAAAGTGCACTATCAGCTCGCTGTCTGACCGGTTTGAAGTATCGCGGAGAACGGTGAGCAGGGATATACAGACACTTTGCATGGCAGGCATTCCCGTATATACGGCATCAGGACAGAACGGCGGCGTATCAATTATGGACGGATATAAAATAGACCGCACGCTGCTTACAAAAGCCGACATGCAGGCAATCTTTACCGGATTAAAAAGTCTTGACAGTATCTGCGGCACAAAAAAATACCAGCAGCTCATGGGAAAACTATCTGCGTCAGAACGGCCTCCGCAGTATATAGATATTGATCTTGGATCATGGTATAAAGACTCTCTCATCCCTAAAATTTCGCAGATACTTACGGCAGTCGAATCGGAGGAACTGCTTTCGTTTACGTATTATGCCCCCGACAGAGAAAGTTCACGAATTGTAGAACCGTACAGCATCGTCTTCAGATGGACATCATGGTACCTGTGGGGATACTGCACATTGCGGAACGACTTCCGCCTGTTTAAACTGAACCGCATCCAGAATCTGAAGCAGACAGGCACAAAGTTTACCTCCCGTCCGCTTCCACCGTTCGAAAACAGCAACGGACCGGTATTTCCCGAAACAATTCAGGCAGCCGTTCTCTTTGATGCATCTTCAAAATGGAGACTCGTCGAGCAGTTCGGGCCGGAAAGCTTCAGTACACAGCCGGACGGACGCCTGTTGTTCCATTCCGGTTTTGCCGACAAAAACAGCCTGTTCGGGTTTCTCCTGAGTTTCGGCTTTACCGTCGAACTGACGGAACCTCAGGAACTCCGGCCCGAGTTCGGCAGAATGCTCCGGGAAATGGCAGAAAAATACCAAACATGACATACAGGTGTCATGACTGGTACTGTATGCTGTATACACCAAATACGGAGGTATACAGTATGGAATATGAAATTATCGAACTTGACGAAAAAACAGTAGCAGGAATTGCTGCACGGACAAACAATTCCAGCCCCGACATGACTGCTGTCATCGGCGGTTTGTGGAGCACATTTTTCAGCCCCGGTTTCTTCCCGGCAATAACAGGCAGAAAAAATGCGTTTACGCTCGGTATCTACACCGATTATGCAGGAACGGAAAAAGACGATTACACGGTAATCGCCGGATGCGAAGTTCAGGCAGAAGCCGCAGTACCAGCCCCGCTCATACTCAGAAAACTGCCTGCAGGTAAATATGCACGTTTTACCGTCAGAGGAAACGCACATACCGCAGTAGCCGCATTCTGGCAGGAGTTGTGGGCGATGAAACTACCGCGGGCCTTTACCTGTGACTTTGAAGAATACCGGACAAGCGACATGGAGCATGCCGAGATATTCATATATATCAGCCTTCTATAAGCCGCCTGGGTATGCAGGGATACTTTGCAGGACATTTTTTACTATCTTATTTTCTTTCATATTCAATGACTCCGTCGATCATTGTCATATCAACTTTCAATGTATAAATATCGAACGGATCAATTTTAAGAATATCACCGGATAATATAATCATGTCGGCAAGTTTCCCTCTTTCAATGCTTCCCTTTATCTTTTCTTCATACGTTGCATAGGCCCCGTTATATGTTGCGCATCGAATTGCTTCCCGAACGGTAACCGCCTGCGTCTTATCACACTGTATATTCTGACTTCTGTCATAACGATTAACGCTGCTGTCAATTGTATTCAACCCGATAGGACCGGAAGGTGCATCACTGTGAATTGAACAGACAATACCTTTATCAATCATACTGCGCAGCGCACAAACATATTTATTACGGCTGCCATAGAATTTCATATAATTTGCACCAAGGAACTGTATCATACCGGCATTCACGGAAGGACAAATATTCATTCGGGCCATGCGGTCAATCAGATTCTGATCAACAATAGTACAGTGTTCTATTCTGTTCCGCAGCAGACGGATTTTTTCAGGTTCTTTTTGAAATACCTTTTCATATCCTTCCACCATGAACTCCACGGCAAGGTCCCCAATCGCATGTGCTGTAGCCTGGCAGTCGGCATTCTGAATTTTTTCTATGTACTCCGCAACTTCTTCCCGTTCCCATCCCCTCTCTCTTATAAGTGCCGGATCATGAGAATAGGGTTCGCGGGTAGCGCATGAAGGACCTCCCGATCCTCCATCTATCATAAATTTACAAGGTCCAATCCGGAAATGAGCGTCACCCAGGCCGGTCATCAAGCCCAGATTCATCCAGTTCTGATTGTCTTCCAGAGAGAACCGCTTTCCGAAAATACTGTGCAGCGCCATAGACGTTCTGACCTTAAATTTTCCGGTACGACAAAGGTTCTGCATAATATGATATGAAGGGGCATCACATTCACCCATATCACCGATGGACGTTATTCCGGCCTGTAAAAGCTGGGCATGAGATGCCATTGCGGCCTTTTCCTGCTGGGTAAAGGAATAATTAACCTGTTTCCATAAACCAAAATGAGTATGTCCGCGTACCATGCCTGTCAATTTCCCACCGGAAACTTCCACTTCTCCCGGCGGATACTTTGACGCATCCGCTGCAGAATGAATATCCAGATATTCCAAAGCTTTGGAATTATACACACATATATGACCGCCGCCGTGCATACAGTGAACAGGATTCTCAGGAGCAATTTTATCTAATTCTTCAAGTGTCGGATGACGTTTTTCGGGAAACAGCAACGGTTCATAACCCATAAGGGAAATCCACTCTCCCTTCTTTTTGGATTTTACCGCCTTTTCAATAATTCCCAGCATTTCGCACAGACTTTTACAATTTTTATAACCCGTGCTGATAATTGCAGAATCAATTTCAGTCCCTATCATTCCATTTAAAATCGGATGAAAATGGGTATCATTGATTCCCGGCATGAGCGTTCTTCCTTTCAGGTCTATAACGTTCGTATGCGGATCTATTAAAGAAGCAATATCTTTATCTGAGCCGACAAATACAATTTTATTACTTTTTACTCCGACAGCTTCTGCAAGAGAATCTGCCGGATCAACAGTAACAACACAGCCGTGTATTAACGCAATATCCAAATACGAAAAATCAAAGTCCATTGTACTACATATCCTTCACTGCACGTTCAGGGAAAAACACCTGCATTACTTTGTAATCGTTCGGTTTGCCCCACAGAGAGCCGATTATGAATAATAATAAACTGCAGACAATCCCCGGTACAATACTGCTCAAACCGAAAATCTGAACGCCAAGTTTTGTCAAAATACAATAAACGGCAAGTCCTCCGACAGATCCCAGTAAAGCACCAGTCTCATTCGCCTTTTTCCAGAAAAATCCGAGAACAAATGGCCAGAAAAAGACAACCTCAAGACCGCCGAATGCAAACATATTAATAAAGAATATAATTGCCGGCGGACGGATAGCTATTAAAACGGCCAATATTCCCATGACGGCGGTCACCACTAAAGATATCCTTCCGACTTTTTTCTGTATTACTTCTTCCTTTTTAGACTGCTTTGAATAAATATATAAATCTTTTACTATCGCGGAAGAACCGGAAATTAAAAGGGAAGAAATAGTCGACATAGTTGCGGCCAAAGGTCCTGCAATTGTTATTCCCGATATAACCGGGTTCATGTAGTGAGCTATCAGTGTAGGAATAACGGTATCGGTCGATCCTGTTACCGAAGGAAGAATTGCACGCGACAACACACCAAGTAAGTGCATTCCGATCATCATTGCACCAACCACGACTGTACCGATTATCATTGCCAGATGAACGGATTTACTGTCTTTATAACTCAGACACCTGACGCTCGACTGCGGCAGACCGATTGTACAGACACCAACAAGAAGCCAATACGATATAAGAGCAGGGACCGATATTAAACCACTCGCGGTAGGATTCATAAGATCCGGTCCCGCGCCGGAAGCTGTATTGTCTGCCGCCACTGTTGTAAGAGTTGCCATAACATTCTGGATTCCCCCTCCTTTTAAAATAATCGCGACAGCCAGAGAAATCATTCCGAATATCATAGCAATGGCACAGGCTGTATCCGTAATTGCGACCGCTTTAAAACCACCAATAGTGGTATAAAAAATAACAACCACGGCAAAAAGCAGTAATCCTATTTTATAGTTTATTCCGATAGCTGCAGAAAAAATCTGCGCACCGCCGATGAACTGACCTACCATCTGGGTCGTAAAAAAAACAATAATAACAACAGCACTAAAAACAGCCATACTGTTCGACTGGTATCTCTGCCGTATAATATCAATTACCGTAACGGAATCAGTCTTTCTGCCGACAACAGCCATTTTTTTCCCAAGTATGCCGAGAATCAGAAATGCTGCTACTATCTGTATAGAAGCAAGGTAAACCCAGCCGAATCCCCGTTTCCATGCCACACCCGGTCCGGACAGGAATGAACTTACCGAACTGTATGTTGCAACTAATGTCATTGCCAGAACAAAGCCGCCCAGACTTCGTCCTCCGATAAAATAATCCTTTGAATAATTTTCCGCACGGGAATCGGAAGAATGATTCTGAATATAAAATCCAAGAATTATTAAAAAAGCAAAAAATATAATAACTGGTAATAATCGTAAAAGTAAATCCATAGCTGTACCTCAGGTTTAGAAATTATTCTGATTTTTCAGAGTTGAATCGCGCTGAGAAACGTCAACGCACGAAGAGTTATCATCAAGATCAAAATCCATAAAGACTGTTTTTAAAAGCACATATATCAGTGCAATACCAAGGATCCATGATCCGAAACAGCTTATAATAAACCATGCCGGCATATAAAAAATTCTTGCATCCGGAAAAAGATGGTATATACCAAAACCGGTAATCCACCAGAATGCACAAATAATAAAACCGACAATCCAGGTTCCTTTTGCCTCTTTATTCATTTGAATAAATTTTTCTTTGTAGGTGAGTTTTGTCATAAACGAGCCCTGCTTTTAATTAAAATATTTAAAAAAAAAGACGCTGCCCCTGTAAAGGGACAACGTCTTTGTTATCACCGATACTAAAACTATCGCCCGATCATGTCAATTCAAAAATTAAATAAAAATACGTTATATTCGTATTAATCTGCATAATTTTGCAAAAAAACGCACATAATCTTCAAAAAAATATTTACCAGACTGTATATAATGTGTATAGTACTTTAATTTTAGTAAAGGAAATTTGTTCTATGAGTCATTTTATTCGATTATCTTATACTTTAACAGAAGACACTGTATTTCATCCTGTTCTGTCAGGATTGAAAATCACCCCCCGGAACAGGATCAGCAGCGGAAGCGATTATAATACTTCAGTTATATCCATTGAAAATCATTGCGGCACTCATGTGGATGCCCCGGCTCATTTTATCGACGGTGAAAAAACAATTTCTGAATTTAATGCAGATGATCTTGTTTTTTACAAACCCGTTTATATTAACTGCCCTAAAGGACCTGATGAATTAATAACACCGGATGACCTAAAAGCAATACCGGAAGACTGTGATTGTATTCTTATCAATACGGATTTTGCTGGATTCAAAAATACCGACACCGAAAAATATCTTAAACATAACCCGGCCCTTTCTCCTGAAGCAAGTCTTTATCTCAGAGAAAAACATCCCTCTGTTGGATGCGTCGGAATAGACAGTGTTTCCATGGCCCGCTACGGCAGGCCGGAAGAAGCAGTAAAAGTACATCAGACTGCCTTTAAGCAGAATAAGAACTGGGGACGTTCAATTTTTTTTGTGGAAGAAATGGATCTGAGCAGAATCAATGCAGACACACCGGTTACTATGGTTCAGGTTATTCCCTGGCAGATAGCCGGTATCGACAGCGCCCCATGTACTGTTTTAGCGCAAACTGACAACTAGTCGTTTTTTGCGTGTATACGTGTATAAAAGTGCAATCTTAGCAAAATAATACCAATAACGCAAAATATTCTCCATCAGTTCATATAACTCTTCTATTTTCAAAACGCATATCCGGCCTGATACTACGTATATAAACAGGAGGAAAGAATACTATGAAAAAAGAAGTTCTTTCAGTAATGATGGTAATGGGACTTGTAACCACAAGTATTTTTGCAAAGGGGCCGGCAAAAAAACAGCCTGTAGCAGGCATGGTCTGGTATAATTTTGCCGATACGTTTATTACCGCTGTGCGCAATACCGTAGCGGCGGAAGCCAAAACAGGCACAATAAAAGTAATAGCCACCGATTCTCAGAATGATATTGCAACACAGGCGAACAATATCAATGCCGTACTGGCAAAAAAAATCGACTTTATCTGCATTAACAACATCAGCCCGAACGACAGTGCATCGATGATTCAGAAAGCTAAGGAACGGAACATACCGATTCTTTTTGTTAACTGTACCAGCCCCACGGAAGATGAACTGAATTCGTACGACAAGGCGTATCATATTTCAAGTGCGGCCGAACAGTCAGGAGCTATCCAGGGAAAAGTCGTATCCAAATACTGGAAAGCCAGTCCCAAAGCCGACCGGAACGGAAACGGAAAACTTGACTATATCATGCTCGTTGGTATGCAGGGAAATTATGATTCACAGATGCGCACTGAAAAATCCATCGAAGAAGTAAATGCCGAAGGCATCCAGACAAACTGCCTGCAGCAGATGCTCTGCAACTGGCAGCGCGGCGAAGCAATGAACCAGGTTGCCTCCATACTTGCAGCAAAAGGAAAAGACCTTGATGCCGTATTTGCAAACAACGACGATATGGCTCTCGGTGCTATCGAAGCACTTAAAGCCGCAGGATATTTCGGAAACGGCCCGTATATTCCTGTTGTGGGTGTTGATGCAACGAAAGTCGGCGTACAGGCGATTCAGGACGGAACGATGCTTGCAACAAGCCTTAATAATCCGGTAACACTCGGTAAAACAATGTACAAAGTACTGACACTGTTCAACGAGAACAAACCGATTACAACTGAAAATGTCGGTCAGAAAGTCACCGGTAAACATATCTGGCTCAACTATGTTGCCATCACAAAAGACAACATACAGGATGCTGCTTACTAAAACAGTATGGCAGACAGGAGGCAGAGGAAGATTAAACCTCCCTGCCTCTTATGAAATGGAGTGCATATGTCGTTGCTGTTGTTAAAAATTAATCATATCTGCAAATCGTTTCCCGGTGTACGTGCACTTAACGATGTCACATTTTCTGTCGACGCCGGTACAGTCCATGCCGTCATGGGAGAAAACGGTGCCGGAAAATCGACACTCATGAAATGTATTTTCGGTCTGTACCATCCCGACAGCGGGAATATCGAATTGAACGGACAAGTCTGTCCGCTGGAAAATCCGAAGCAGGCGCTCGAAAACGGAATCTCAATGATTCACCAGGAACTTCAGAATGTTCCGACTCAGAACGTCATGGAAAATATCTGGCTCGGAAGAATACCGTACAGAAAAAACATGAAACTGTTCCGCTGGGTTGATGAAAACCGCATGTATACAGACACAGTCAAACTGTTCAAAGAGCTGCATCTGTCCATTGATCCCCGGGCACAGGTAAAATCGCTGAGCGTTGCTGCGTGCCAGCTTATTGAAATAGCGCGTGCCGTTTCCTACAACTCAAAAATAATCATCATGGACGAACCTACTTCGTCTCTCACTGAAAAAGAAACAGCGATCCTGTTTTCCATTATAGGAATGCTTAAAGAAAAAGGTGTTTCTATTTTATATATATCACATAAAATTGAAGAAGTAATGAAGATTTCCGACAAAATCACCATCCTCCGTGACGGAAAACTTGTCGGGACATATTCCACGAAAGACATTGATGAAAATTTTCTTATAAAAAATATGGTAGGACGGGAAATGGTGGAACGTTTTCCGACCAAACAGCCAGAAATCAAACCGGGAAAAGTAATGCTCAAAGTTTCCCGTCTTGAATCTGCCAATCCGCATTCGTTTCATGATATTTCATTCGAAGTGCGGCAGGGAGAAATATTCGGCATAGGCGGACTGGTAGGCGCCCAGCGGACAGAACTTATTGAATCAGTTTTCGGTCTTCGACCGGTACAAAGCGGCAGTATAGAAATAGACGGCCGGCAGGTAAAAATAAAATCTCCGGGAGATTCCATAAAGAACGGTATCGGACTTCTTACGGAAGACAGAGCGCGTACCGGCATACTCGGAAAACTTTCCATTGTGGACAATATGCTCATCGTAAACCAGCGGTACAGTATTCCGCGGTACCGGTCAGGAGTTCTCTTTCTGAACGATACGCGCAGGAGAAAAGACTGCAGGAAATATTCGGATGAACTGTCGGTAAAAACGGCGACACTTGATACACGTATCAGCGTACTTTCGGGCGGCAACCAGCAGAAAGTACTTCTGGGAAGATGGCTCATGACAGATCCGGAAATTCTTATTCTTGACGAACCGACCCGAGGTATAGATGTAGGTGCAAAATATGAAATCTATACGATCATGCGGAAATTAACTGAACGGGGAAAGTGCATCATCATGATCAGCAGTGAAATGCCCGAGCTCATGGGTATGTCGGACAGAATTATGGTAATGTGCGAAGGACACATGTCCGGAATAATCGAAGGCCCGTCAGCCACCCAGGAAAAAATCATGAAGCTGGCAAGCAGTTATTAATTTGAAACATAAAGGAGGATTACTAATGACTATAAAACAAAATACAATAAAAAAATTCCTGGTTGACAATATTCTCTACGCAGTTCTGCTGGCAATGTTCGTCGTTCTGATATTAATATCGCCGTCGTTCCTGTCGCTTGTCGTCATCAGAGACATTCTTATGCAGAGTTCTACACGGCTTATAATCGCACTCGGATGTATGTTCATACTGATCGTTGCGGGAGCCGATCTGAGCGGCGGCCGTGTCGTCGGACTTGCGGCTGTCATAGCGGGATCGCTGGCACAGGCGGCCACCTACTATAATAAATTTTTCCCTTCCATCCCGGAGCTGCCGGTTATCATTCCTGTTCTGATTGCGGTTGCAGCCGGACTGCTGGCAGGTTTTCTTAACGGAATAATAGTAGCAAAGCTCAAGGTTAATCCGTTTATTGCAACAATGGGAATTGCTCTTGCCGTATACGGGTTTAACTGCCTGTATTTTAATCTTCCGCCGAACAATTCCCAGCCGCTCGGCGGTTTTACAAAGAGCTTTTCAAGTCTCGGCGGAGGTTCAACATTCGGCATACCGAATATCATCATCATAGCAGTTATCTGTGCGGTTATCGTGTATATATTCCAGAAAAAAACATGCCTCGGCAAAGAACTGTTTGCAGTCGGCGGTAATATTGAAGCTTCACGCGTATCAGGTATAAATGTCTCCCTGCTGCTTATCCTTGCGTATTCAGCTGCAGGTGCACTTTACGGTCTTGGCGGTGTTCTTGAAGCCGCACGTACTGGCAGTGCTACAAGCAACTACGGAGCAGGATATGAAATGGACGCCATTGCTTCCTGTGTCGTCGGCGGCTGTTCCCTGTCAGGCGGTCTGGGATCAGTTCCCGGTGTCGTCGTTGGTGTCCTTATTTTTAACGTCATCAGTTACGGGCTTACGTTTATTGGAATAAGTTCTTACTGGCAAAATGTCTTCAAGGGCGTTATCATAATAGCGGCAGTAGCACTTGACGTCAGGAAAAACAGAAAGGCAGACTGAAAGGTACTGCTGATAAAGGAATACTATGAAAACAGGCCGGTACAGTACAGTTTTTTTTATACTGATTGTCCTGCTTTCCTTCGTGTCATGCAGAGGAAAGCAGACAGTTGCTGCAAAAGCAGCGGATGATGACCCGTTCACCCATTACAGAATCTCATGCATCATTCCGCATAAGGATGACGGATCGTACTGGTCGTTCGTCGTTCAGGGATTGCAGCAGGGAGGAACGGATTTTAATCTTGACGTAAAAGTGTATTACCCCAGTCTGAATTACGACAACGAACAGATGATAGATCTGATACGCATGTCCATTGCAGCAAAAGCTGACGCCATCGTGCTGCCGGGGTCGGAATATACAGGCTATCAGGATATACTGCAGAATGCAAAAGACAAGGGAATAACCGTTGTCCTTATAGACACGCCGATGCGGAATTTTACCGGTTCACTGTATGTCGGCAGTGATAATTTTAACGCAGGGAAACTGATCGGTCAGAAAGTCGCAGAACTGTCCGGAAAAAAAGCCGTCATAGGCGTTATAAGCGGAGATCCCGAATATTACAATCTGGAAATGCGGCTGGAAGGTTTAAAGTCGGTCGTGAACCAGCATCCCTCTATGAAAATAGAAGAAATCCAGTATGACCATTTCGACTATCTCCGCATACAGGATATTTACAAAAAATACGTACAGAACAGTAAAATCAATACAGTGATATGTCTTGAAGGAACGGGCGGCATGGCTATTTATCCGGTTATTAAACAGCAGCCGCGGTTAAAAATCATCGCGTTCGACGATTCACAGGAAGGGCTTCTTGCATTAAAGGAACACTACTACTGCGGACTGATTGTCCAGCAGAAATTCAATATAGGCTATTATGCAATACGAGAGCTGAATGATTTCAGAAAAAAAGGAAGGTTTTCTTCCGACCGTCTTATAACACCCGTGGAGTATAAAGATGCGGCTTCCCAGAAGTAAGAAGCATATCACGATGGTTCAGAAATCATTCATCAGTCTTATAGCCATCGTTTTACTGTCAGTCACTATTGCGCTCACCCTGAGCAACGGAAAAAAGATCTATCACGAATATCAGGAACTCATCGACTCTCAGATCAATCTGAATGATTTTTCCCAGAAGCTTGATTCCATAAACAGCAGACTGTCTCTGGGATACATGTACCAGCGGTTTGATAAGATGGACGGAATCCAGACGGAAATAGACGAGGCCCGCCGTAAAAACGTAATCTTCAGATATCAGCGCACATTCCGGGCATCACGTTCCGTTGTTGATTACTGCAGTCTCGTGGACACCTTCCTTGACCAGTGTGAAGATCTGTCCGCACTGCTGGAAAAAACAAAAAACGGGGAAACAGACGTTTCCGATGATTCAAATACACAGATCCTGCTGAATAAATTCAAGGAAGCTCAGTACACGATTTCCTACATCGATACCAATTTTAAAACCGTATTCTCCGAAGAGGTTATGATGATCCGTGAAAAGGAAGCGGCAATCGAACGGCAGAATTTACGCAGCTGGTGCATCATCGCGGTACTTTTCCTCATTGCGCTCTGCATTTCCTTTTTCTACGTACAGTCAATATCAAAGACGGCAGGACAGCTGAAAAAACTCACGGTTTTCGCCGGTAAAATCAAGGAAAATCCGTATTTTCAGGGGAACGTGGCAATCGAGTCTAACGACGAACTTGCGCTGTTTTCTTTCGTGTTCAATGAAATGGTAAAAACAATACAGAACCAGCTTCAGGAAATCCAGGAAAATTCAAAAGTGCGCGATATGTTAAAAAACGCGCAGATAGAACAGCTGGCAACAAACGGCGCACTCCAGAACAGCCGTCTTCAGCTGCTGCAGTCCCGGATAAATCCGCATTTTCTGTTTAATACGCTGAACATGATAAAATCGACGGCCGCTATGGAAAAGGCACCGAATACGTATGACCTTATAGAAGCCACCGCAGACCTGCTGGAATATAATTTAGCAAACCTGTCGGTGCCTGTTCTGCTCGGTGACGAAACGGAAAATATTAAAAACTATGTACTGCTGCAGACCAGGCGGTTCGGAGAACGTATCGCATTTTCCTTTGACGTAGACGACGATACACTGCGGATCCGCATACCGGCCATGATACTTCAGCCGCTTGTGGAAAATTCAATCACACACGGACTCAAAGATACCGTAAACGGCGGCAGAATAAACATCAGCGTGCGTACGGTAAACGGGCGCCTGAACATACTCGTTAAGGACAACGGCTGCGGTTTTGATTCGCGTGAAAAAGAACGGATTCTGCAGGAATGCAGAAATACCGGAACAAGCAGCAGAATAGGCATCAGAAATGTCTACCAGCGGCTGTCGTTTTTTTTTAACGGTGACGTACAGCCCGTTCTGGAAAGCACCGCACAGGAAACCACCGTTGGTTTTTCACTACCGATGCAACAGGAGCAGACTGCCGTATGATTACTTTAGTTACCGCAGACGACGAAGGACTTGCGCGGAAATCACTCGAACTTATGATAATGACCGAACTGTACGACGTACAGCTTGTTGCTTCCGCAGCAAACGGTGCAGAGTTCATCAGTATAGTCGAACAGTACAATCCCGACATAGCAATCGTCGACATTACTATGCCTGTCATAAACGGAATCGACGCCATTCAGTTTTTACAGAACAGGAACTGCAGAACAAAATTCATTCTGCTCACCGCCTACAATGATTTTTCCTACATGCAGCAGGCAATCGACTTAAAAGTGAGCGCCTATTTATTAAAATCTGAAAAGCGGGAAAAAACAGTCGATACGATACGCCGGATTATCGACGATATAAAACAACTGCGCAATGAACAGGAAAATATGAAACGGCTTGCCGACATAGACAGCCAGATGCTGCCTATCATGGAAAATGAAATTCTCTATTCTGTTTTTCTGGACAGACCGGCATATTCAAGTTTCCAGACGTACTACAAGCTGCGGAAACTGACTTTTTCCGGAATGTATATGGTGAACATGATCCCCTCAAGCAGTACGGAAGCACTGTACGCATCGCTCGTACGGAAGAACGTTATTTCGAAAGAAGAACTTTCCTCGCTGATGGGCAGCCTGTGCCAGTACATGCTTTCGCTTTCACTCATGAGCACGAATATGCTTATCTTTGTCCCCGGATCTCTTCCCGGTACATCGTCCGACTGGATATGGGACGTGCTTACAACATTCCGTCAGGCTGCCGGTTCCGTCTTCGGCGTCGACTTTGTAATAGGAATAAGCGCCGCATACAAAGATTTTACCGATATGGGCAGAGCATATAAAGAAAGCATAGAAGTGCTGCAGCCCGTCACTGCCGGCGGTCTGTATGTATTCACGCACGAATCGTCCGTGAATACAACGGACACGCAGGAAGAAAAAACGGCAACAGAAGTACTGTACCGCCTGCGCCGCGGTACAGTTTCCGATTTACTCAGGTTCATCGACGAACTTGAAAAAAAGCAGCATATTCCCGATCCTGACCGTTTTCTTACGGTTATCTGCCGGATAGCAAAAGATACACCTGATATCCCCTCATCGCTGTGTATTTCGCTTTTCCGTACCAGAAAAGAATATACGAATATTACCGGGAAAAAAGAACTGGCAGATGCACTTGTCCATGCAGCTGAAATATACAGCGGAGACGGCAGTGAACCGCAGAATCCGTATGCCGTAAAAGCAGTTACCTTTATTAAGGCGCATGCCAGCGAACGCATTTCGCTCAGCAGTGTCGCAGACCAGATAGGCATAAGTCCGTTTTATCTGAGCCGTCTCATAAAGACAACCTATAATGTTACGTTTACCGATTTCTTAATGAACCTGCGCATGGCTAAGGCACTGGAA
>JALNVF010000052.1 GCA_023231445.1 Treponema sp.
CAGCTTTCAATCGATATGTTCTCTTACCGGCTCAAAAAATATATAGGTGCATACAAGGCAGCCCTGGGCCGTGTAGACGCAGTCGTCTTTACTGCAGGTATTGGAGAACGCTCACCGATCGTAAGGGGACAGTGTCTGGACGGGATGGAAGATCTTGGCATTAAAATTGACAGTCAGAAAAATGAATGGTCATTTACCGGCAATGCAGAGACATGCATCAGTGCAGACGACAGCAAAACAAAAGTATTTGTCATACCAACGGACGAAGAACTTGTTATGACCGAAGATGCATACGCACTCATGAAAGGGACTTATGATGTCCACACAAAATTCACCTACAGTTTCCAGGATTCAAAATACGTAAACAAAGCCCGCGAGGAAGGTCTTAAAAAAGACCTTGTAAAGCGCCCGCATATTGCAGATGTAATCGTACGCCCGTAAGGATACGACATTTCCCGCAGCTGTTCCGTTTTTCAGCGGAACAGCTGTTCTCCGTAAAAAAGCGGCTGCTCATATTTTCTTCATATATATGTAACCCAAAACAGCAGTCTGTGATATACTTTCAGTATGGCAGATAAAAAAGAATGGTTTGAAAACGAAGCGTTCTGGCAGAATTACGGTCCCATCATGTTTGACAGCCAGCGGTGGGCAGAAGCCCCGACTGTAGCGGACGATATATGTAAAATTGCAGGCCTTTCTAAAGGTGCACGCATTCTCGATGCAGGCTGCGGTCCCGGACGTATTTCGCTGGAGCTTGCCCTGCGGGGTCTTGATGTTACCGGAGTCGACATTATCCAGTCCGAACTTGATGCGGCAAAAGAATCGGCCGAAGATGAACTGGCAGACATACAGTATATCAAAGCAGATCTCCGCACTTATACAGCAGAGAAGAAATTCGATGCAGCAGTAAATTTATATACATCTTTCGGATACTGCGCCACGATAGAAGAAGACTTCCAGATATTAAAACATATTTCCGCAGCAGTAAAAGACGACGGCTGGTTCATTCTTGAGTCAACAAGCCGTGAAACTGCAATTCTCTATTATACCCCGGGCGAATGGTTTGAGCGGGCAGACATGACCGTACTGACACAATTCACCGTAGAAGGCGCATGGGAAGGACTTCGTTCAAAATGGATACTCATCGGAAAAAACGGAGAACGTATTGAACATGAATTTGTACAGCGTCTCTATTCCGCGGTTGAACTAAAACGAATGATTCTCGCTGCGGGATTTAAAAGTGCAGAAATATACGGTGATTTTGATTTTTCGCTCTACAACGAAAAGGCCCGTACAATGGTAATAGTTGCCCGCAAATAGAAAAATACTATCTGAACAGCAGATATTGGAGATGGCATTCGTTGCAGTAATTTCATCATTATTTTGTAATTATTTCACTTTACGCAATAATAAAACGGATTTATACTACGTTCATACATAAGTACAACACTGCTGAACTTATATAAATATTTTTAATTTGAGAGGTTACAAAATGGGACAGAACTATTTCAATTCAATTCCGTGGCGTGAAGCACGCCTTCAGCTTGGTCACTGCCGTTCAATGGCAAAAGAGGAATTTGCAGATGACGTAAAAGCGCTCAAAGGCAAAAAAATTGTTATTGTCGGGTGCGGTGCACAGGGACTGAATCAGGGACTTTGCCTCCGTGCAAGCGGACTTGACGTAAGTTACACACTTCGTGAAAGTGCCATCGCAGAAAAACGCCAGAGTTGGAAAAATGCGACAGAAAACGGTTTTAAAGTCGGTACGTATGACGAAATGATCCCGACCGCTGATCTTGTAGGAAATCTTACACCTGACAAACAGCACACACCGGTTGTTACAGAAGTCATGAAACGCATGAAAAAAGGTTCTGCCCTCTGGTACAGCCACGGGTTTAACATGATAGAAGAAGGAATGCAGATCCGTCCGGATATCACCGTTGTTATGTGCGCACCGAAGGGACCGGGTACTGAAGTCTGGCATGAATTTGAACGCGGATTCGGAGTACCTGACCTTATCGCTGTTCATCCGGCAAATGATCCGGAAAAGAAAGGCTGGGCATATGCTAAAGCACTTGCAGTCGGCATGGGAGGAAGCAAAGCCGGTGTTCTCGAATCGTCGTTCGTCGCAGAAGTAAAATCCGATCTTATGGGCGAACAGACAATCCTCTGCGGCATGCTTCAGGCAGGTACAATAGTCTGCTACAATAAAATGGTCGCAAAAGGAATAGCTCCGGGATATGCTGTAAAACTGCTTCAGCATGGATGGAACCATATTTCAGAAGCACTCAAATGGGGCGGTATCACAAATATGATGGACCGTCTTTCGAACCCTGCAAAAATCAGGGCAAATGAACTTTCAAAACAGCTTAAAACACTGCTTACTCCCCTTTACCGGAAACATATGGACAACATCATCAGCGGCGAATTCAGTTCTACGATGATGAAAGACTGGGCAAACAATGATCATGACCTGCTTACCTGGCGTGAAGCAACGGGAAAACTTGCGTTCGAAACGACTGCAGAAAGCAGCGATTCCATTACTGAACAGGAATATTTCGACAAAGGTATTCTTCTTGTAGCTATGGTAAAAGCAGGCTGTGAACTCGCATTTGAAACAATGGTAGACGCAGGCATTATGCCGGAAAGCGCATACTACGAGTCACTCCACGAAGTTCCGCTGATTGCCAACCTCATCGACCGCAAGAAGCTTTATGAAATGAACCGCGTTATTTCCGATACAGCAGAATACGGTTGTGCACTGTTTGCCAATGCTGCAGTTCCGATCCTTGAAAAAGACTTTATGCCGAAAATCGATACGGACGTCATTGGTAAAGGCCTGAATGTAAAGGATAATTCTGTAAACAACACCGAACTTGTTCTGATAAATGCAGAAATCCGCAACCATCCGATAGAAGTAGTAGGCCGTAAACTCCGTGCCTACATGACCGCCATGAAAGTCGTAGTAGATTAAGGTAAGCGCACGGACGCGCGTCCTCGTGTTGCACGAATTGTACTTTCCTGTTCTGCTTCCGTACGGCTCAATTCGTGCAACGCAGGAAAATGACAGGACGTCATTTTCCTGCGCAAATTTGTCAAATACATGCCGATGCGTTAAAATGAGTACCATGGATAATGAAAGACCATCGGAAAATATATACATACCCCATATACTGCTTACAGCACCTCAAACTCTTACCATCATCAGACGTATGCTGCTTGCCATCGGTGAACACATTTATGAAGGTAAGCGAATGGACTATATACAGGAAAGTGAACGAACTGCCTACATAGCTGTCTTAATAGCAAAATACGGACAATTTGGACAACTTATGCCTCTTAAAGACATATTTTTGCTTTCTCTTTTCTCAAACATTGGTTCATACCGTTTTATTCTTCCGAATTTTACTTCCTCAATCGAAAATGTCGCGGAGCGTGATTATACATACAGTTATTATTTTCTCAAATATATGTCACCGATCGGCGAAAATACAAAATTTCTTTTTTTCTACAATGAAAAATATAATCCGTTACTTGCACAAAAAGTCGTTCAGGCGGAATACGCACATCTTATTTTTTTTGCTGCCAGAATTGAATCATTTCTGCGGAAAAATAAATATTATTATACACCGAAGGATATCGAAACTCTTGATCCGGCAGACAGCGGACCGGATTATGTAAAACTTTTTCTTGAAGCAGACAGGCAGTGGAATATCGTGAACAATCTTAAAAACGGTTCATTCCTTCTGAAAATTGATGAATGGAGCAGCAGTATTTCATATGATTATGACAATACGTTTAAACTTGTCAAAATGCTTATCTACATCATGGACTTTAAAAGTACTGCAACAGTCAGTCATACAATCAATGCCGCCTGTTTTGCCGCTGCACTGGGACAACGCATGCACTGCACACCACAGGAAACAGACGAATTGTATACAGCCGGTATTCTGCACGATATCGGAAAAATGGCAATAGACTCCCGTATTCTCGAATATCCGGGAAAACTTAGTAAGGAAAATATGGAAATCATGCGCACTCATGTTATAAACGGAATAAGCATGTATCATAACGTCATTTCCTCCAGGATAGGATCAATTGCATCTCATCATCATGAAAAACTGAACGGAACAGGCTATCCTGAAAAGCTTTCGGAAAGAGAATTGTCGCTGCAGGACAGGATACTTACAGCCGCCGACATAACAAGCGCGCTCATCGAGATCAGAAGTTATAAAGATTCTTTTTCAAAAGAAAAAATAATACAAATCATTTCGGAAATGACAGAAAGCGGACAGCTTGACTCAAGTGTTACCAAGTGTGTCATCAATCAATTCGATTCTTTAAAAACAGAGCTTGGGATCAGACGCAAATCATTATCTGCAGAGTTCGGACGTATATCAGCAGAATTCCAGGCAGCTGAAATGACAGAAAACCTGTAATTATGGTAAAATCTTAAAATGACGCGACAAGAATTACTGAAAAAACTTTCCGCCTCGACAGAGCTGAACAAAAAAAACTGCAATGCAGTAATAACCGCAGTTTTTGAAGAAATTGAAAAAACACTTGAAAAGGGCGGAAAATACACACAACCCGGATTCGGAGTTTTTGAAACAACAATGTATAAGGAACGTACTGTCCGAAATCCTTTTACAAAGCAGCAGGTATTGTATCCGAAAAAAAGAAAAATCAGATTTAAGCCGTCAAAAGTATTCAAGGACAAGCTTAATGAAAAGTGATCAAAATGTACTTACTCCTGCAGTACTTGCCGAACGGATTCAAAAAAAAACAGGCATTGATACAGAAAAAATAAAACAGACAACAAATGATCTTTTCGACATTATAACCAATGAAATAAACGAAAACGGAACATTTAAACTCCAGGGGTTCGGTACATTCAAAAAAGTATTCACCGCACCTTCCCAGCGGCGGAATCCGCAGACAAACGAGCAGATTGAAGTTCCGTCACACTATAAAGTTAAATTCACTCCCGCTTCTGCGGCGGCGGAACGAATCAACAAGCCGTTTGCACATCTTAAACCGAAAGTACTAAAAGAAGCAGTTGTTCCTGAAAACAAAGAACAGCCTGTTGAACCTGTCAACAGACTGGCAGAATTATCAGTTCCTGATACCGAAGTCGAAGCGGGAACACTGCAGCAGCCGGCTGTTGTAAAGGAAACGGCAGAAGCACAGGTTCCCCCTGAACCGGAAAATACCGTTACGACAGAACATCCCGTTCCGCAGAAAACAGTTCCTCTACCCGTCGTGAATCAGACAATTCAAAATGCGGTAATAGAGCAGCAGATTATACATCAGCAGATAATTCACCAGCAGATACTGAATCAGACGGTACCTGAAAAAAAACAGACAGAACAGCCGGAAGATGACTTTGACCCGGATTACGACACAGATGAAGACGACAGCGAAAAATACGTAAACCGCTGCTGGTTTTTTGCCGGTACAGCCGTAGTACTTACTGCATTTGTCCTGGTTTTTTTTGTTCTTGCAGTAATTCACGGAACGGAAAACAGCGTGATGTCTAAAACGGCAGAAATAACTTCCATCAGAAAAACTCAGCAGCCAGTACAGCAGATATCCAAACAGCTGCGTATCGCAGCAGACGACAATCTGTATGCAGGTCTTTCCAGGACTCAGTACGGTATACCTAACCTGTGGCCGTATATATTCAGTGCAAACATGCTCCGCTATCCTGATCCTGACAGACCGGGAGCTGCAGGGAAACTTATCATTCCTTCAAAACCTGACCGTGAAATTGACCGCAGAGATATTGAATTTTCCGTGATAGATGTGTACGATGCGTACCGTACGCTTATCAAAAAACAGCCGGAAGGCAGAACTGCAGAGCTCCGCAGAGAACATGCTGTCATAGTGCTCATCTGCGGTGAAACACTTTATACAGGTTTTATCCGCAGATATGCAGCAAGGTTCGATCCTCGTGATGTAAAAGCAGCGGAAGCACAGATTCAGAAAGCGGCAGACAGGTAACTATTATGGAAAAAATTACATACAGGACTCACGGTACATGTTCCAGGGCAATTCATTTTACAAAAACAGATGACGGACGTATCACAGACATCAGTTTTGACGGCGGATGCAATGGAAATCTTAAAGCGCTGTCGATTCTCTGTGACGGCATGACTCCTGAAGAAATCGCTTCAAAACTTCTCGGCAATACATGCGGTTTTAAAAATACAAGCTGTGCCGATCAGTTTGCAAAAGCGGTAATGCAGAAATAATTCTCTGCATAAATATGCATCTATTTCAAGTACACAGGTATATATATATATTTTCGCATAAAAACGACATTTTTTTATTCTTTGTCATTGCATTAAGTATTGAAATTCGGTATGATTTTCTAGAAAACCGCAGGAATCGCTAAAAACCGAAGGCATTGCTTGTCAAAGTTAAAAGCGGAAACGGGCGGTAATCTTTTATAGGAGCCACTCATGGAAGTTAAAGATCTTAAAAACGCTAAAATAAAAGCGTGGGTTGAAGACTGGGTCAAATGGTGTGAGCCGGACAGTGTTTACATCTGCGACGGTTCTGCAGAAGAATACGACAGACTCATGAAGGGTCTTGTTGATGCAGGTCTCGCAACAGAGCTCAAGAAGAAGCCGCACAGCTATCTTTTCCGTTCACTCCCTTCAGACGTTGCACGTGTTGAAGGACGCACATATATTGCATCAGTAAAAGAAGACGATGCAGGTCCGACAAATCACTGGATCGATCCTGTTGAACTCAAAAAGACCATGAAGGAGCTGTATCACGGCTGTATGCACGGACGCGCAATGTACATCATTCCGTTCAGCATGGGTCCTGTTGGTTCATCAATCGGTAAAAACGGTATTGAAATCACTGATTCAGCGTACGTTGTCTGCAACATGGACATTATGACACGCGTCGGAACAAAAGTTCTGGACAATATAGGTACGGACGGTGCATGGATACCGTGTATGCATTCAGTCGGAAAACCGCTCAACAACGGCGAATCAGACAACGGCATCTGGCCGTGCGCGGACATGGATCACAAATACATCAGCCAGTTCCCCGAAGAGCGTACGATCTGGTCTTACGGTTCAGGATACGGCGGAAACGCGCTTCTCGGAAAAAAATGCTTTGCACTCCGCATCGCTTCCGTTCTTGCACGTGATGAAGGCTGGCTTGCAGAACACATGCTCATACTTAAACTTACGAGCCCCAAAGGCGAAGTTAAATATATTACCGGCGCATTCCCGTCAGCATGCGGCAAGACAAACCTCGCCATGCTCCGCCCGACTCTCCCCGGATGGAAAGTCGAGACTGTCGGCGACGATATCGCATGGATGAAATTCGGTAAAGACGGTCGTCTGTATGCCATCAACCCGGAAAACGGATTCTTCGGCGTTGCACCGGGAACATCTGACGAATCTAACTACAACGCAATGCGCGCTGCGGAAAAGAATACAATCTTCACGAACTGCGCTCTTACCGATGACGGAGACGTCTGGTGGGAAGGCATCGGATACAAACCTGAAGGAAAGAACCTTGTCGACTGGCATGGAAAAACACGTCCGTGCCCGGAGAACGACAAAAACCCGAAAGACAAAGAGCTCTGCATGGCCCATCCGAACGCACGCTTTACAGCTCCTGCAAATCAGTGTCCGTGCATCGCGCCAAACTGGGAAGATCCTAACGGCGTACCGATCAGCGCATTCCTCTTCGGAGGACGCCGCCCGTCCACTGTACCGCTCGTACATCAGGCACGCAGCTGGAACCACGGTGTATTCCTTGGTTCAATCGTCGGTTCTGAAGTTACGGCTGCCGTTATTTCCGACCAGGTCGGTCAGGTCCGCCGTGACCCGTTCGCCATGCTTCCGTTCTGCGGATACAATATGGGCGACTATTTCCAGCACTGGATCGACGTCGGAAGCAAATCAACAGAAGACAAACTCCCGAAGATTTTCTACGTCAACTGGTTCCGGAAGGATTCAGACGGCAACTTCATGTGGCCGGGATACGGTGATAACAGCCGCGTTCTTGCATGGATTTTTGACCGCTGCGACGGGAAAGACAACTTTATCGATACACCGATCGGTTATATGCCGAAAGCCGGCGCTATCGACACAACAGGTCTTAAAGGCGTAACAGCAGAAACAATGAAAGCTCTCACATCAGTCGATGTTGAAGGCTGGAAGAAGGAAATTAAAGACATCCGCGAGAATCACTATCCGAAGTTCGGAAAGCATCTGCCGAAAGAACTTTCACAGTGCCTCGATGATCTTGAAGCAAGACTGAACAAATAACGTACGCGTTAATAACGCAGTCTGACAGACCCCGGTGCAGTAATGTGCCGGGGCTTTTTTATACGTTGACGGTACAGAGTAATCAAGGTATTATTTTATTGATATAAAATTACTACAGGGAACCTCTAAGAACTTCAAGTTTTAGAGATGTTCTGCATATAACAGGGGGTACTATGTCATTACAATACACATATTGGAAGGATGCGGATTATTTCATCGGATATCTGAATGAATTTCCTGATTATGAAACAGAGGGAAAAACATTAGAAGAACTACAGCAAAACCTCCGCGATATTTATACCGACATCCGGACAAATGAAATTCCCTTCATTCGTCGGACAGCGGAACTGGTACTTGCATGAAACGTAGAGATTTAATTACGCAACTTGAAAAAATGGGATGTACACTTATAAGACACGGTGCGTCTCATGACTGGTATACAAATTATACTACAAATGTCTCACAGCCTGTTCCCAGACACTCGGAAATAAACGAACACCTTGCAAAATCAATTCTCAAAAAAATGAAAAACGATTAGGAACAACCACATGCCAGATACAACAGTTAACTGGGCCGTTATTGCCCCCGGACACATTGCCGCAAAGTTCGCCGAAGCACTTTCCAGCCTTGCAAAAACCGATTCCGCGTTCTGCCGCTATGCCGTCGCATCACGTACTGCCGGGAAAGCTGAAAAATTTGCAGCGCAATGGGGATTTCAGAAGTCGTACGGCAGTTACGATGAACTCTTTGCCGATCCGGACGTCGACGCTGTCTATATTGCCAGTCCCCATACGTCACATGCGGAGCTTTCGCTTAAAGCGCTCCGTGCAGGTAAGCACGTTCTCTGCGAAAAACCGGCTGCCGTTAACGTCGGTCAGCTTCAGGCAGTACTCGACGGTGCTGCCGATAAACATCTTTTTTTCATGGAAGCAATGTGGACGGCGTTTAATCCGACGGTACGTACGGTACTCGAATGGATTCGGGCAGGTAAAATCGGCACGGTTCTGCATACCGATGCAAAGTTCTGCTTCCGCAATACATATGATCCGGAAAGCAGGCTCTTCAATCCCGCACTTGGTGGCGGTGCACTTCTGGACGTCGGTATATACCCTGTCACGTTCTCCATGCTCGTTGCAAAGGCTGCTGAAGATTACGAGGGCCATAAACCTGCCGTTCTCATAAAAGGCGGCAGTACAGTGGCCGCTCCGCGCCGTATCGTCTCTTCTGCACGCACGGCAAAAGGCGTGGACCTCTGGAACAGTGAAGAGTTTACGTTCGCATGCGGCATGACGGTCTCCCTCCAGAGCGCAGTCGATATGGCTGGTGCGGACAGCCCGCAGGATGCATACATATACGGGACGAACGGCTATATTCACGTGCCGCAGTTCTGGATGGCACAGCACGCGGAGCTGTTTATATACGCTGCAGAAAACGGTACGGAAGCGGTCCTCACGGAACGTGCAGACAAACCGTTCAGGTTTAACGGATACGAATACGAAATAGAAGATGCAACAAAATGCATTCTTGCAGGTAAAACTGAATCGGTACTGCATGAATCACAGGCAGCGCTGGCCGTCTGCGCAACGCTCGACACGCTGCGCGCCCAGTGGCATCTTGTTTATCCGTGCGAGACACAGAAAGGATCATCCGGTACGACGAACGACAGTGTACCGGCGACGGCAGACAACACCCTGCTGACAATTTATACCGACGGCGGATGCAGCGGAAATCCGGGCCCCGGCGGATGGGGATGTGTCATACTCGACGGAGAGAAAGAAACGCTTTTAAGCGGCGGCGAAAAATCGACAACAAACAACCGTATGGAGCTTATGGCTGCAATCAGTGCACTTTCAGCAGCAGCCCGTAATCCGGAGTGGAATAAGCGGAAAATACATATGTACAGCGACAGTCAGTACGTAAAAAACGGCATCACCTCATGGATAAAATCATGGAAGAAAAACGGCTGGCTCACAAGCGCTAAGAAACCGGTACTCAACAGGGAACTGTGGGAAGAACTTGACGAACTGTATTCTTCACTCACCATCGAATGGTCCTGGGTTAAAGGTCACGCCGGTATAAAATACAATGAAATATGCGACCAGTTATGCCAGAAGGAAATACGGGCACAACGCTGAGACAGGCATGCCGTTTTTTCAGGAAGTTTTTTCCGTACGGTAATCCGTGGGTGAAATACCGGTATACGTGCGGAATGCCTTACTGAAATAGTTGCTGTCGTTATAACCGAGCTGCTCTGCGATCTGCTGAATCTGCACGGAAGGATCTTTCAGCAGCTGCTTCGCACGGTTCATGCGCACCTGCAGTACATATTCATAAATTCCGCAGCCGAATTCCTTTTTGAAAAGGCGGGATAAATATTCCTTCGTAAAGTAAAAATGCTCACTCAGAGAGTCAAGTGTTACCTCTTCCATATATTTCTGATCGAGATATTCTTTTATTGCCACTGGCAGTTCATCAGCAGTATACGAATGTTCTGTATTCGTTATTTTTCTTACTACACCATGCTCCTTATCAAGCAGATCTGCCGCATGTTCAAGAACCCTGTTCAACTCGTCGGCAGCAAGCGGTTTCAGCAGATAATCAAGCGCGTTCGCCTGAAGCGCTGTTTTTGCATAGCGGAAATCATCATACCCGCTCACAACAATAAGTTTTACCAGGGGAAACTCTTCCGCCGCTTTCTGCAGAAAGGAACTTCCGTCCATAACAGGCATGTTCATGTCCACAAAAACAATATCGGGGTGAATTTCCCGCATCATTGAAAGCCCTTCTCTTCCGTTCCAGGCGGACCGCGGTTCTTCAAGGCCTAATTCCTGCCACTTTCCGAGTCTGCGGATTACCGTATGCACGGCTTTCTCATCATCAATAACAAGCGTCTTATACATCGTTCACTTCCATTACGGTGCTCGTACCTGTGTGCTCCGTGCTGTAAATACAAAGCCGTGCGGTTTTACCGTACAGCAGCTGCAGCCTGTTTGACAGATTACGCAGGCCTATACATTCCGTATCACGATTATTCTCTCCGGTAATCTGTCCGCGCGGATCCGTCTGTACAAGAATCTTCTGAATTTCCGCAAGCCTGGCAGCAGGGATGCCGGCCCCGTCGTCGGTAACTGTTATTATAAGTTTTCCGCCGGTATGTTCCGCCGTAATCTCAATCCGTACAGAGTCGGCAGTCTTTGACATCCCGTGTATAATTGAATTCTCAACAAGTGTCGTTACACTTATTTTCGGTACGGGTTGTTCTTCCGTCCCACCCGCTATAACAAATTCGTATGTCAGTCTGTTTTCAAAACGGGCTTTCTGCAAAAAAAGATAATCCTTCACATGCTCAAGTTCGTTCCTGAGCGTTACAGTTTCCGGGCCCCTGATTGTATATTTGAGCATTGACGACAAAGCCATAACCATGTCGTTAATTTTCATCTGATCATTTTCTATAGCTTCCGCAGAAATTGTCTGAAGCGTATTGTAAAGAAAGTGCGGATTTATCTGTGATTCAAGCGCTGCCAGCTGCGCATTTTTCCAGTTTAATTCAGCAACGTAATTCTTTTGGATAAGTTCATCTATTCTGTGTATCATCGTATTATATTCAGTGCATAATGAAGTAACTTCACTGCATCCTGAAATAGAAATGAGAGACTTAAAATTTCCCTGTCCCGTATTTCTTAACATTCCTGCAAGAACAGAAAGCGGGTGTACCAGTATCCGTATAAAAAAGACGAGGAGAACAACGGATAAGACAATAAAAAGTATACCAACGGTAAACGTCAGTGTACGTGTTTCCGATAAGTATAAATCAAGCTGTTTCTTCGAAATATATGTTGTAAGATTCCACGCTTCATCTTCACTTTCCGCACTAACAGTAAGACACCCCTGTTTTTCCAGTGAAACAACATCATAATCCTCTACCGAATCACGGTAATACATACTGCCGTTTCTGTTTCTGAGCACAGTCAGTTCCCCCTGCCGGCCGCTCCGGAGAGTCTTGTCGAACCACGACGTATCTACCGTAAACCGGACGAATGCAAGCGGTCTGCCGTTTTCTATATTAATAAGCGTGCGGTAATAGACAAGCAGATTTCCCTCCTGTCCGGAAGGAATAACGGCACGGTAATACCGCGGGCGGGAAAAATCAGGGAACAACGGATCAGATGTTATATCGCTCAACGGTCTTTCGCTCACATTTCTGTTTTCGCGCGAAATAAAATATCCCTTATTAAGGTTCACTACATATATACTGTAATCAACAAGGTCATCCCGCTGGTAATATGCATTCCGCACGACCGACATAATGTATGCTTTTGTACTGTAATCATACTGACTGTCCGTACTGATTATTTTTAAAAACCGGACATCGTTCCGGGGATTAAGCGAAAATGCATTCATCTGGGAAAAATAGGCTGCTGCATTTTTTATCTGCAGTTCAAGCAGCATCTGCGTGCTTGCATATATTTTATTCTGCAGATCCCGGCTGGTGCGTACAGAGGTAATTGAAATTACAAGTATCAGTATCACCGTCATGAGTGTCGTTATTACCGCCGTAAGCTGATACACCAGTGATTTTTTCTGCAGAAAATTCCTTAACCGTTCCAACATGTGCCCAGTATAACACAACTGTTCATTTTTTTACCCTGAATTGTCTTTTTTTTTGCATGTTCAAATAGGAATGACGACCTATACTTAAAGAACAGGAGGCTACTAATGAAAAAGATTATTCTGGCTGCACTGCTGGTGACTGCCGCAGCAGGAACGATATTTGCAGCAGGAAGCAAAAAAACTTCAAAAAAACAGACGACACTGTCGTTTATGCTCAACAGTCCGGAACTGACGGAATACTACAAACAATGCTTTGCAGAGTATGAAAAGGAAACGGGTGTAAAAATCAATGCAGATATACTGCAGAACGACTATCAGACAGTTCTTAAAACACGCATAAACTCAGGCGATATCCCCGACCTGTTCCTTACCAGTGCATATAATGACAATAAAGTCTACCGGGATTACGAGTATAATCTTGATAAAGAACCGTTCATGAAAAACGTCCAGCAGGCAATCCTTTCGAGCGTTATGCTTGACGGCCATGTGACAGGGTATCCGTTCGTCGTTCAGTCGCACTCTTTCATTTATAATAAAGCGCTTTTTAAAAAAGCCGGCATCACGAAACTGCCTGAAACATATGCAGAATATGAAGCAGTCTGCCAGAAACTTACTGCAGCGGGAATACAGCCGTTCAGCACAGGATTTGCAGAATGGTGGGTTCTTCCGCAGACAACGTATCCTGCAATGAGTGACGCATACAACGGTGATTACGATAAACTTTTCAAGGACATTGAAAACGGCAGATTAAAATTCGGAGATCTTCCGCAGATCGATTCTGCACTTGATCTTATCGATATGATTAAAAAATACGGCGGTAATAAACCGATGGAATCTACATTCGATATTCAGGTTTCCGATTTTGCGAACGGCAAAGTCGCCATGATTCATCAGGGATCATGGGCAGAAGCGAGCATCCGTGCAGTCAATCCGACTATCGACATGGGATACCTTAAAACACCGCGGAAAGACGGAAAGGGTGTCATAGCGGTCGAATCGAATCTTACGTTCCGGGTTTACAAAGATTCAAAGAACCGTGCTGCAGCACTTGCGTTCCTTAACTGGCTGTCTACATCAGATTACGGCAGAAAATGGATCCCGGATGTTGTAAAACAGATTTCTCCTCTCAAAGGTGCGTCAGCTCCTGATACACAGCTTGCAAAAGAAACTGCACAGGCACAGTCAGATAAAATTACGTGCCCGTGGTGGATTTTCAAAGGTCCGGACGGTATCGAGCAGCCGTTTGGTACTGCATTCCAGAATTATGCTGCCGGAACAGCGTCCCGTGCAGAAACCAAAACAGCACTTACACGGCTCTTTGCCGACGCATATGATGTCGAGTAACTTATAACAAACTTTCAGCAGGCCGGCAGTTAACAACAATACTATACTGATTAACTAATCAGAATTTCATCAGTATAGTTTTTCCTCCTGACTGCCAGCCTGCTATTTTTCGCAACAGAGGTATTTCATGACTCCAGCAAATACAAACAGGCGGCGAAGCGCACAGGACCTTAAAGAGTTCGTCTGCTATGTTTTTCCGGCTGTTCTGCTCATAACTGTTTTTGTGAGCATTCCCTTTATTATGTGTATTTACAATTCGTTCCGGAAATGGAACGGTATTTCAAAAACAACAAAATTCATCGGTCTTAAAAACTATCACAAACTTTTTACAAATGATCCGACTTTTCTGCACGCACTCGGTTTTACTTTTCTGTATGCAGTATGCGTTGTCGTTATTATTAATGTCGCAGCGCTGCTGCTTGCGGTGCTTCTTGAATCGAATATAAAAGGCAAAGGATTTTTCCGTGCTGCGTTCTATATACCAAATATCATCAGTCTTGTCGTTATAGGCTTCATATGGAAATTCATCTGCATCCGTGTCTTCGATCAGCTTGCAGTACTCACGAACGATCCGTTCTGGCAGCAGAGCTGGCTGGGCGATCCGCGGCTTGCCGTCATTACTACAATATTCGTCTCAGTATGGCAGGGACTCGGCTTCTATCTCATCATCTACATCGCAGGCCTTCAGTCTGTTCCCGGTGATCTTATGGAAGCTGCCCGTATTGACGGGGCTGGTACAATCCGCAGATTTTTCTCGGTAACAATTCCGCTCATCATGCCCTCTATATCATTCTGCATGTTCTATTCAGTTGCAAACTCAATGAAGATGTTTGAACTTATATTCAGTCTTACCGGCGGTGGACCGGGCAATGCAACTACGCCTATTGCGCTCGATATTTACAATACAGCATTCAACAACAACAACTTCGGTTATGGCAGCGCAAAAAGCGTTGTACTCTTTGTGATTGTATGCGCAATATCAGTTATTCAGGTAAACTTTTTCAAAAGCAGGGAGATTGAAGCATGACACTCAAACATGAAAAACAGATCCCGTCGGTCATTTTTGTGCTGATGCTATTTGTTGTTATTCTGTATCTGCTGCCTCTGGGTATAATGATTCTGAACTCGGTAAAACGATACGATGAAATCATGAAGAACGTTCTTGCAGTGCCGGAACATTTTTCGCTTGAAAATTTTTCAATCGTCTTCCATGATATGAATTATCCGCTTACGTTCTTCAATACATTCATAGTCACACTTATCGGAACAGTCGGTATCGTCATATTCGGTTCAATGGCAGGCTATAAAATGGCACGTGTCAAAACGCGTTACAGCCGGCTTACGTTTCTTTATTGTATCGTTCCGATGATGGTTCCGTTCCAGTCATTCATGATTACGCTCGTCGTTATTGCCAAAAACTTTCATCTTACGAACAACGTTCCGGGGCTTGGTATTATTTACTGGGGACTTGGTATTCCGATGGCGCTTTTTCTGTATCAGGGATTCGCTAAAACAATTCCGTACGAACTTGAAGAATCGGCTGTAATGGAAGGATGCAGCCAGCCAAGGCTGTTCATGCAGATTATATTTCCTCTGCTCAAATCAGTCACGGCGTCTGTCATTGTGGTAAACGCGATGTGGATATGGAACGATTTTCTGCTGCCACTGCTCGTTATCGGCGGAAGCAGAGAGAAAAAAACGCTGCAGCTCGCGGCATATACATTTATGGGACAATATAAATCAGAGTGGCAGAATATTATGGCTGCCGCTATTCTGATTATCATACCGGCACTCGTGATTTACCTGATATTCCAGAAAAATATTATTAAAGGTCTTGTTGCTGGTGCAGTTAAGGGGTGATATTTTTTCCAAATGGAGCAGTTATGAAATTTACAAACGGATTCTGGCTTACACGGAAAGACTATAACGCGGATTACGTACGCGAAATATACAAATGGGATGCAGGCGCATCGTCGCTGACATTATTTGCGCCCTTCAAAAAAATCGAAGGACGCGGAGATACGCTCAACATCGGCATGATGACTATTACGTGTTCAAGTCCTGCCGAAAATGTTCTGAAGATCAGACTTACCGGCCATGCCGGGCAGGTAAAAAAAGGCCCGCTGTTCGACATCCGGGACACTGATTATGCAGAAACAAAAGTATCGTCTGACAGCACCAGTGCATCAATAACAAGCGGAAAGCTTACGCTTACGGTTGCCAAAGGTTCACCTGAACTCATTTTCACCGCGGACGGTGTACTGCTTACAAAAACAGGTGCACGCGGGATTTCACGCATGCGGCATACAGACGGACGGATTTATACAGCTACTGAACTGACACTCGGTGTAGGCGAACTTGTGTACGGATTCGGCGAACGGTTTACCCCGTACGTCAAAAACGGTCAGGTTGTAGACACATGGAACGAAGACGGCGGTACTGCAAGTGAAATCGCCTACAAGAGTATCCCGTTTTACATGACGAACAGACAATACGGTGTATTCGTCAACCACCCGGGAAAAGTCAGCTTTGAAACGGGAAGCGAAAAAGTTGAAGATGTACAGTTCTCAGTAGAAGATGAATCGCTCGAATATTATCTTATCTGCGGCGACACTCAGAAAGACGTTCTTGCGCGCTACACTGCCCTCACCGGACGCGTACCGCTGCTGCCCAAATGGAGTTTCGGCCTCTGGCTTACGACATCGTTTACCACAAACTACGACGAGAAGACGGTCAGCTCGTTTGTCGACGGCATGGCTTCGAGGGACATTCCGCTGCGGGTATTTCACTTTGACTGTTTCTGGATGAAGGAATTCGAATGGTGCAGTTTTGAATGGGACAGGGACATGTTTCCCGATCCTGCCGGTATGCTGAGCCGCCTGCATGCAAAAGGGCTTAAACTCTGCGTCTGGATTAACTCGTACATTGCACAAAAGTCACCGCTTTTTGCAGAAGGTATGGAAAAAGGGTACCTGCTCAAAAATGCTGACGGTACTGTATGGCAGTGGGATATGTGGCAGGCCGGAATGGGATTAGTTGATTTTACAAATCCGCAGGCGTATACCTGGTATCAGAAAAAACTGAAGAAGCTGCTCGACAGTGGAGTCGACTGTTTCAAGACTGATTTCGGCGAACGCATTCCCTGTTTTGACAACGGATATAATGTTGCATGGTACGACGGATCCGATCCGGAAAAAATGCACAACTACTATACATATCTCTATAATAAATGCGTGTTTGAACTGCTCGAAAGAGAAAAAGGACACGGAGAGGCGGTACTTTTTGCCCGCAGTGCAACTGCCGGAGGACAGAAATTCCCGGTACACTGGGGCGGAGACAGCACAAGCCGTTTTGTTTCAATGGCCGAAAGTCTGCGTGCAGGCCTGTCACTCATGGACAGCGGTTTCTCGTTCTGGAGCCACGACATCGGCGGGTTCGAAGAAACAGGTTCAGCCGATTTATACAAACGGTGGGTTGCATTCGGACTCTTTTCCTCGCACAGCCGTCTGCACGGTTCGTCGTCATACCGTGTTCCGTGGGCATACGACGACGAAGCATGCGACGTTCTCCGCTTTTTCGTTAAACAGAAATGCCGGCTCATGCCGTACATTTACAATGCAGCCGTGAACGCGTCTCTGACTGGCATTCCGGTCATGCGGCCGATGCATCTTGAATTTCCCGCAGACCAGAACTGTGCGTACCTCGACAGGCAGTATATGTTCGGCCCGGACATTCTCGTTGCCCCCGTATTCACACCGGCTCCGGACGATACCCCCGGCTCATCGGTCACACAGTCATGTTATCTGCCCGAGGGAAACTGGGTACATTTCATTTCAGGTAAAAAAGTACCGGGCGGAACGTGGTATGCGGACACGTACGATTATTTCAGTCTGCCTGTGTTTGTACGCGAAGGAACAATCATCCCGACAGGAAAAGAAGAAGAAAAACCGGACTACGATTATTCGGATCACATCGTCTGGCAGGTTTTCCCGGGTTCTGAAAAAAAGACATATAAGGGAACTGTCACCGATGAAAAGGGAAAGTGTGTTCTTTCTCTTTCCGCAGAAAAGGATGATGCAGGTGTCATTTCCTTCAGAAAAACGGGAAAAGCGTCTGATATAACAGTTATCGTCAGAAACTTTACCGCATCCGGCAGCAGTGATTGTACATACAGAATCTGCGGTAATGATACTGAAATAATACCTTCAGGAGAAATATTTACCGTAAAATAAGGCGGTTTCTGCAGACATACGAACTGCGTATGTCTGCAGATTTCTGCCCTTTTTTTGCCACACTATTTCCGATATTCTGCTATACTTTATTCATGCGTATGCGAATTGCAGTATATCTGAATACCCTTGACGAAAGTTACCAGATTCTTTTTTATAATGCAGCCCGTGAGCGTGCCGGAAAACTTAACATGGATATACTCTGTATTCAGCAGGAGTCGCTCAGCCGCGACAATGATGATCCCGATCCCTTCCCGTCGCATAAATTTATCTCGGCTGACGGTATTATCATTCTCTCGGCAACAATCATAAGCAGACCTGTTTCAGCCCTTACCAGTCAGCTCAGAACACTGTTCAGCACACTTCCGATCGTCTCTGCCGGTATAGAAATTCCTGATATTCCGTCCGTCGTTATAAAAACAAAATCATCGATGGAACGGCTTATGGCACACCTGATTATATTCCATCACTACCGGACATTTCTTTATATAAGCGGACCGGAACAGCATCCCGACAATGCAATCCGCGAAACAGTCTTCTGTCAGTCGCTCACTGAGGCCAGGAGAACCGATAAAACTGTCTCATGGGACATAATTCACGCTTTATTCAATGAGTACAGCGGTATGACGGCCATACAGGAATATATAAAACAGCATCCGGACAATCCGCCTGATGCAATCGTATGCGCAAACGATACAACAGCAATAGGTGCACTGAAAATCCTGAACATGCAGGAAAATGAGTGCTGGAAAAAATGCGCCGTCACAGGTTTCGACGATATAGAAAAGATCCGTACAGACGTCACGGGTCTTACCACCGTACGGCAGCCTATCGACGAAATGGGAGATCTTTCGGTAGATATGCTCTACAAAATACTGAAAGGACAGGCAACGCCGTCCGTTTTACGTAAGCGTCAAATCCGTCCCACCTAAAAAATAAAAAGAAAAAATAATAAAGTATACAGAAGAGGAAAAAGATGGAAGGAAACAGCGAAAGTATACTAGAGGGAGCAGCGGACTGCCTGCTGCC
>JALNVF010000053.1 GCA_023231445.1 Treponema sp.
ACCCCTAAACTTTGGCACTGTACAAAGCTGTCTGATGTTCGGCGCCGTCTTGTAGCCCTTATACAGCAGATGGAAACAACCGGCCCGGATAAGGCAACGAGTGCACAGATAAATTACTATCGCGCCTTAGTATATGCCTATGCAACATTGGCGGCTGTTACGCGGGATGCTGAACTTGATAAACTAACCGCCCGATTGGACGAGATTGAAGGGAGGTTGCCTGATGCTGAAAAATAACCCTGACGCTGAAACGCTGCACGATGTCTTACGAGTTGCGGGGCGATTGTTGCCGGTATATGCCGAACGCCGCGCCCCGAAATGGCGGTTGTTACCGGACGGCAGCATATCAGTTACACGATGTATTACAACACCTGAACAACTCGATTATGCACTTGCTCACGGTGTTGTGTGCTATGGCTTTTTCCCGACCGACGCGCATTTAATTGTAATCGACATTGACCGCAATCACACGGACGGTATAGATGGCTTTATAACGATTGCAGAACGGTTACCCGACATATCATTGCTTTTAAGGGCTTGTACGTCCTGTAGCACCCCTCACGGCGGTTTGCACGCATATTTTAAGTATAGCGGAGCAGAGCGGTACTGTTCAGAAACGATTATGCCCGGTGTTGAAGTGAAGCATGCGGGAGCGCTTGCAACCGCGCCCGGCAGTTTACATCCGGACAGTCTCAATCCTTATAGAATGGGGTTCGGTACGTTCTCTGACTGTATAGACATTACACAGCAGCCTTTTTTCCGGCTTCTCTCTCTTATGCATTTACACCGAAGCTCACCGGGATATAAACCGCCTGTATACACGCCCCGCAGGCAGTACAACGGCAGTACAACAGACAGAGCGGCATTTATTATTCGGACTATCTGCAATAAACATACGACAGAAGGACGACAGTACCGCGTATACTGTGCTGCTCAATGGGCAACACGTGAAGGCATATCGCAGGCAGATATAGAAACGGCAATTATGGCAATACCGGAGTTTTTACAGTTTGCACAGGAAGACCCGGACGGATTTAACCACGCTATGAGGAGGAATTGAAATTATGGTATCTACAATAACTAAACGCATACAGCGCCTTGAGAAGGCAGGAGCTGGGACGCAGCAGGAGCAGTATCTTGCTTCTCTCACCCATGAGGAAAAAAAAGCCCGGTTATGGGAATTGTATTCCAATCTTTTTGAAATAATTCCACCACTGACTACACAAGAAGAATATGAAACCGATTTATTACACCGTTTTCCAGAGGTATTACAGCCGGGATATAAACCGCCTGTGATCCGTGCGGAAATGACCAATGCGGAAAAATATAACGCCTGTCTTTCTGAAGATGCTTGGTACGCAGGATTCAAACGCGGACTGACTAAAATGATATAATTGATATTACCGCCCCGCAGGTATTGCGGGGCTTTTTGTATTGGTGTAGCACGGAGTGTAGCACAAATAGTACTTGACATTACAGTTATCAAATGATATCATAATAAATCAATAAAGGTTTTATTTATATATGTTATATGTAAATACGACTCTATTTGATGCAGTGTGATATACCGTGAATAAGGACTTAATAAGCCTTCTAAGCAGTAGGTAGGCGGTTCGAGTCCGCCATGCGTCAAAAAAATGTATTTTTTTACTTGACAAATTCCAAAAAGACAGATAAGCTTTTTACATAAATGACAACGAAGTCATCTTCAAAAAAGATGATATCGTTGTCTTTTTTTTTATATTACTACTTGTCATGACAACATAATAACATAATGTCATGAAGTGATGGAGGGTACTGATGCTGGAAGATCATGTTCCAAAATATTACATATTAAGGCAGGAACTTCTCAGAATGATTGAAGATGGTAACCTTTCGGAAGGGGAACCTGTTATGAGCGAACGTGAATTGATTGAAAAATATCAATTCAGCAGGATTACAGTCCGGAAAGCTATTGATGAGCTGGTCAATGAAGGATATTTATACCGGATTCAGGGGAAAGGTACTTTTGTCAAAGGGGACAACGCAAGTCAGAATCTGTATTCCCTGAATAGTTGCTCTGAAGATGTAAAAAAACTTGGAAAAAAACCAGGCAAAAAAACGGTTTTTGCAGAAAAAACAGAGGCTGATGTAAAGCGGGCAAAACAATTAAATATTCCGGTCGGAGATAACGTGTTTTCATTCGGCAGAATTACGTATGCAGATGATGAACCGTTGAATTATACCATCAATTATCTTCCTGAAAGGCTTTTTCCCGGACTGGACAAATATAATTTAGAAACAAATTCTTTATACGATATTATCCGTAACAAATACGGAGTACAGATTGTAAAAGCCCGTAGAACAATGGAAGCCGTTCTGCCTGATCCGGTTGTTGCAAGATATCTTGGTATTAGTGCAGATATGCCTGTCATTTTGTTCGGATGTGTTACAAATGGAATTGTTTACGGCAAGAATGTGCCTATAGAAAGTTTTCGTTGTTATTACCGGACTGATCATTATAAGTTCTATATTGATCAGATCTGTTAGTATGAAATTGGTTATATATGTTGGAGGTATGTAAACTATGAAAAGATTTTTAACCGGTCTTATTGTTTTGTTATTGTCAGCCGTGGCATTTGTCGGCTGTAACCGTGCGGGATCTTCTTCGGGATCATCGGCAAAAACAAAAGCTTCTGAAAAATCAGCAGCATCGGAAATGGCTGCTTCCGATTTAAAAATTGCAATCGTCTGCGATTCAGCCGGACAAAATGACAACGGATATAATCAGTCTGCTGTAGCCGGAGCTAAAGAAATGGCCGAAAAATACGGATGCGTGTATAAAGTTGTGGAACCAACGGAAAGCATCGGCGATACACTAAGGACACTTGCAGAAAACGGATATAATCTGATTTTTTCCATGGTGTACGACTTTGATGCTTTAATAAAGGGAGAAGCAGGTACACAGCCTGTTGCTTCAATGTATCCGGAAACGACATTTGTTATATTTAACGACACACCAAACCTTGATGCGGATGGAAAAATAATTCACAACAATGTTATTTCGGTGCTTTACAATGTAAACGAATCATCATATCTTGCAGGAGCTTTATCCGTTCTTGTAAATGAAAATGCTTCAGTACTTTTCGGCAGCGGATATCATTTTACAGATCCTTCCAAAGCACGGGCTCTTGGTTTTATCGGCGGAACAGACAGTGCCGGTATAAAGGTCTTTTCTGTTGGTTATATTGAAGGTGCTCAGAAAATCGCATCTGAACTTGGTGTAACCTATAACTTCTATGCAAAGTATGATGCAGGTTTTGCAGATGTTGCAACGGGAAGCTCTGTTGCAGGAACATATTATGATCACGGAGCTGATGTTGTATATGCCTGTTCAGGAACGGTAGGAGACGGTGTAACAGCAAAAGCTAAGGAAGAAGGAAAACTTGCAATTCAGGTAGATGCAAATAAGGATGATCAGCAGCCGGGATATGTTCTGACATCAGTCATCAAGAATACGAAAGTCGTTGTTGAAACTTTCTCTGAGGATATGCTGAACGGTACGCTTGATACAGTAGCAAGGGATACAACATTTAATCTTGCAAGCGGATCTACTTCCATCACCGATATGGCGACTATAAGTAATTATATCAGCAAAACTGATGCAGCTCAGAATAAGTGGAAACAAATTAAAGCTAAAATTGATGATTTAAATAAGCAGATTACAGCAGGAACTATCGTTGTAACAAATATGCAGAACGGAGACAAATTTGATGAGAGTACATGCCCGAATATAATTTTTAAATAGACTTATGGACATGTAAATACCGATTATTGGGTCCGCATAGACGCAACAGATATGCGGACCTGCTGTAAACCAGGAAGTATTCATATGAAATATATGATTAAAACAGTCGATTTAACAAAAAAATTCGGTGATTTTACAGCGAATGATCATATTCAGTTAAACGTTCTGCCCTGCGAAATAAAATGCATAGTGGGAGAAAACGGGGCAGGAAAAACAACCTTAATGAATATGCTGTACGGAATGCTGGAGCCGACAGAAGGAAAGATCTTCATCAGGGATGAGGAAGTCAGAATGAAAAGTCCTGTAGATGCAATCCGTAACGGGATCGGTATGGTTCATCAGCATTTTATGCTTGTTCCCAGTTTGACTGTTTTTGAAAATGTTATGCTGGGTAATGAAATTGAAAAATACGGAGTATTGATCAATAAAAAATCTGAAGTGGAAAAAGTTTCTGCATTAATGCAGAAATATCATTTTGATCTTGATCCGATGGAAAAAGTTGAAAATCTGTCCGTCGGCAGCAGACAGCGTGTAGAAATATTAAAAATGCTGTATCGCGACGTTAGTATTCTGATACTTGATGAACCGACTGCAGTTTTAACGCCTCAGGAAACAGATGAATTGATTGCCGATTTAAAGGAATTGAAGAATCAGGGAAAGACAATAATTATTATTACCCATAAACTCAGAGAAGTTATGGATGCATCCGACAGTGTCACCGTTATAAAAGGCGGCAGAACAGTCGGCAGCATGCTTACCCGGGATACAAATGAACGGGAACTGGCTCAGCTTATGGTTGGAAGAGACGTTGTTCTGACCCAGCAGAACAATCATTATACACCCCGTAATGCAGAAAAAATTTATGAGGTCAGAAATCTGACGACGGAAAATATTTTCGGAAAGCAGGTTGTTCATGCTGTTTCGTTCGAGGTCCATAAGGGAGAAATACTGGGTATAGCAGGTGTCGAGGGGAACGGACAGTCTGAACTGGTAAAACTACTGAGCGGGCTCATGAAAGCGACAGAAGGAACCGTTTCCTTTGAAGGTAAAGATATTACCAATATGTGGCCGGATAAAATACGCAAGGCTGGAATAGGCATCATCCCGGAAGACAGATATGCCCAGGGACTTTGCAGACAAATGTCGCTCGGAGATAACTGTATAGCAGGATATCATGACAAACCGCCGGTAAATAAATATAACCTTCTGCAGCGGAAAAAAATAAATCTGAAAAGAGATGAAATGATACATAAATATGATATCCGTGTCGGCGATATCAACGGAAATGTTGCAACCCTGTCGGGAGGAAATGCACAGAAAATTATCGTGGCACGGGAATTATCCGAGCATCCCCGGCTGCTTATAGCCTGTCAGCCTACAAGAGGAATTGATATAGGTTCAATAGAGGTTATACATAAACGCCTGCTGGAATATAAAGCCGGAGGAAATTCGATAATCCTGATTTCAAGCGAGTTAACGGAAATAATGAGCCTCTCCGACAGAGTGATTGTAATGTATAAGGGGCAGATATCAGGTGAGGTTGAACCGCAGCAAACAAGTATGACGGAAGTCGGCCTTCTGATGGCGGGAATTCATACAGATATGGAGGGACAGAAGAAATGAACGGAAAAATTGAAGAAACGGTAAAAGCTGTCCTGAATCGTATCGTACTTGTACTGCTTGCGTTTATTATCGGGGGTATCGTAATATTTTTTATCGGAGAGAATCCTCTGAACGTATATTACATCCTGTTCAAAAAGTCTTTTTTTACTACAACAGGTTTTCTGAATACGCTGCACTATGCAGGACCGATGATATTGACAGGGCTGGCCATAGCCATAACATTTAAAGCGAATATATACAACATGGGGGTTGAAGGCTCTCTCCTTTCAGGAGGATTCATAGCAGGAATACTGGGGGCGCAGCTGAGTTGTCTTCCTTCTGTTCCGCTGAAGATAATCTGCCTTATTGCTGCCGCTCTGCTGGGAATGGGATATGCGTGGATTGCAGCGGTATTAAAGATAAAATTCCGTGCGAATGAAATGGTCGTTACGCTTATGCTTAATTATGCACTTGCAAAAGTGCTGGAATATTTAACAACATCTGTTTTCCGCGATCTTAATGCCGGCTATGTGAGTACGAAAATAGTATCGAATCAGGCTGTGTTCCTCCGGATATTCGGCAGATCACGGCTTACTGTGTTTTTCTTCGTTATTCTTGTTATCCTCGGTTTTTTTTATATTCTTATGAAAAAATCAAAACAGGGATATGTCATTACGGCGATGGGGAACAATTTTGAATTTGCAGAAGCAACCGGAATGAATGTTGGAAAGAATATCATGATACTCATGCTGCTTTCCGGCGCACTTGGAGGTCTTGCAGGCGGCGGCTGGATGCTGGAGGACCAGTACAGATATACACTTTCTTTTTCCGGCAGCCCCGGACTCGGATGGGATGGTATGCTGATTGCCCTTCTGGGAGGACATGATCCGGTCGGTATTTTCATCGCTGCAGTATTTTATGCAGGCCTTAAAACTGGTGCTGACAGTATTAACATGTATACGAATGTACCAAAAGAAATTGTTGCTTTGATACAGTCTATGATTGTCCTGTTTCTGGCTGTACAATTTTTTCAAAAATATAAAATTCCATTATTTAAAAAACGTGCTAAGGAGGCATGAATATGCAGTTGTTAATAAGTATTCTGTATGATTGTATATATCACAGTGCACCGATTATTCTTTGTGTTCTTGGCGGAATATTTGCATATAAGGCTAACGTATTGAATATAGCGCTGGAAGGAATGATGCTGAACGGCGCTTTTATATCAGTACTTGTTTACTATTATACACAGAATATGGTGATTGTATTAGTACTGACAATTATAACAACCGTATTGTACGGACTGATTTTTTCATACTTCGGAATTACACTCAGGGGAAATGTAATTGTAATAGGCCTTGCGCTGAATATGGCAGCTGCAGCAATAGCTGGTTTTGTACTTGTTCTGATGCATTCCTCTCATATAATTATTCCTGATTTCAGCGTGAACGAATTTAAAGTTAATATTCCGCTCGTTGGAAAGATTCCGGTACTGGGTGAAATTATCAGCGGCCATCCTCCCATAACGTATATAAGTTTTATTCTTATTTTTCTTATTTATATATTGATGTACAAAACAAAATTCGGTGTTTACGTCAGAGTTGTCGGAGAAAACGAAGAAGCCGCAAGAGCAGTCGGAATCCATACTGATTTTTATAAATACGGTGCAGTTCTGATAGGTTCCGTTGGCTGCGGACTGGCAGGAATGAATTTGTCACTGGAAAGAATGGGATTATTTACAAACAATATGACGGCAGGCAGAGGGTTTATTGCGATTGCAGCTATTTACTGCGGCCAGGGAGATCCTGTTATATCTTCCTTTTATGCAATCTTGTTCGGTCTGGCAAGATCTCTTTCTGTTAATCTGAGTATTTATGCGGGAAATGCAGCGAGACTGTTCGATTGTATTCCTTATATCATCATGGTTGGTGTTTTATCCTTTGCATCTTTTATGAAACATAAAAGTGTGCGGGAACGGGGGTTCAAAGTAAATGAATAAAACGGCATTACTGATAGTTGACATGGTCAGAGATTTTACTGATCCGCAGGGGCTGGTGTATTATCCGCAGAACAGAGAAATCCTTCCCACTATAAAAAAAGTGCTGGACAAATGCAGAGAGAGTGACTGTCTTATTATATTTCTGCAGCATTGTAACAGAAAAAATAAGCCGGATCACAGAATAGAATGTATGCGTCCGAATTGTGTTGAAGGAACCAGCGGAATTGAGATTGATTCACTTTTATCAGTGGATGCTGATAAAGATTATGTAATAAGAAAGCGCCGGTACAGCGGCTTCTTTGGCACGGATCTCGATCTGGTACTCAGAGAACATGGTATAGAAAACCTTGTTGTAACGGGAACAAAAACAAACTGCTGCATCAGGGCAACCGTCACAGATGCTTTTAATCTTGATTACAATGTCTTTGTCCTCAGCGATTGTGTTGCAACAGATTCCGCAGAAGTGAATCAGGTTCACCTCAGAGATATTCAGAAATATCTTGGTAAAGTTATTGACAGCAGTATGCTGTTCAAAGAATTAGATTCGGGGGAACTCTGAAAAGGAGACAGATATTATGAAATACGATGCAGTAATAAACGGATATGTCAGTATGGATCATATTATTAAGGTAAGCTCGCCTGCTCAAAACGGGTATACCTCTATAGTAACGAATTCAGATCACAATAAAATTTATTATGGAGGATGTTCCGTCAATATCGCTGTCGCTTTGTGCAGACTGGGCAGAAAGGTACTACCCATCCTTCGTGTCGGCAGCGATTATGAAAGCTGCGGATTTAAAGATTTTCTGGAAAAATCAAACGTTCCTCTGGAAGGAATCAGTATTTTGCCGCAGGAAACGACATCATCCTGTTATCTCATAGAGGATAACCACAACGAACACATTACTATTTATTATCCCGGTTCTATGGATAAAAAATATGCAGTGCCCGCTCAGGATAGTTTTTTTCAGAACGCTGGTCTTGGCATCATTACGGTCGCAAGCAAGCCTGATAATGAATTTTTTCTCAAACAGTGTGAAAAATATCAGGTACCCGTTGTTTTTGGAATGAAGGACGATTTTGACGCATTCCCGGTAGAGTTCCTTAAAAAAATACTGATACAAAGCCGTATCATTTTTATGAATGAAACTGAACGCGAGATTATAGAAAAGCTTTTTGGCTGCAGCAGTGTGAGCAGACTTTTTGAAATTGGTAAGGCCGAAACTATTATTACGACAATGGGGGCGGCAGGCAGTATCTGTTACCATAAAAACGAATCTGCAGGAATGGAAACATATCAGATTAACGCCTGTCCGGTCGACAAGGTCGTCGATGTAACAGGAGCGGGAGACGCATATATGGCAGGCTTCCTCTACGGGTATCTGAACAGAAAGCCGGTAAAAGAATGCTGCTGTCTGGGCTCTGCTCTCTCTTCTTTTGTTCTGCAGGGGATAGGCTGTTGTACAAATATACCGGAGAAAGCGGAGCTTGAGGAAAAAGTTGAAATGCTTCACAGGAGGTGCGAATAGAATGAGTACGTTATACATGGGAGCGGAGCATGTCTCACCATATGTTATTTTTTCAGGTGATCCGTGGCGGGTCGAGATACTTGCGAAATATCTGGAAAATCCGGTAAAAGTAGCTTTTTTACGGGAGTTCAATACATACACGGGAATGTACAAAGGTATTTCAGTGACCGTAACGTCGACAGGAATCGGAGCTCCCGGAGCTGCAATTGCAATGGAAGAAATGTATGAAGCGGGAATGCAGGTTGCGGTGAGAATGGGAACTTCAATGGCTCTGAAGGATGATATGCTGGGAAAGTTTATGATACCGGTTGCATCCATACGGAGGGAATGTACAAGCAGTACCTATGTGGAACAGGGATATCCTGCTGTAGCAGACTTTGATCTGGCGGCGGTCATGAATGAAACAGTACTGCAAATGGGGGCACAATATCGTAACGGAATAAGTTGTACGATGGACGGGTTTTACAGTCAGATGCATGACTCAAAATTTTCAAAAGAATACGGCAGAAATCTGACAGAACTGTTTGATGAGTTAAAACGAATGAACGTCATCGGTATTGATATGGAATCTTCCTGCATGCTTGTAATAGGAAGGCTCATGAACGTTAAAACGTGCGTTGTTACAATGACAACTGTTCTTGAAAACCTTAAAAAGGTATTGGAAGGTCAGGATCGAAAAGACGCCGAGGATCTGCTTGTCCGTACCGTTTTGGAAGGAATCCATAATTATCACCGGAAATTCGGTAAAAAATAAAAAGGTATATATATAAATTGGTTACAGGAGGTTACGTATATGATGAGACCAATGAAACTGGCCGGCAGTGAACTTTTATTCGGAAAGGGCGCTCTGGCATATTTAAAACAGGTAAAAGCCGGAAAAACGGCAATCGTGATCGGCGGATCAAGCATGCTGAAAAGCGGCATATTGAAAAAAGTTGAAGATTATCTCCATGAGAGTGGTTCAGAAACTTTTGTCATTTCCGGAGTTGAAGCTGATCCTCATTTTTCGACAGTTATGCGCGGAGCCGGCGAGATGAAAAAGAATCAGCCTGATCTGATTGTCGCTCTCGGCGGCGGATCCGTTATGGATGCCGCAAAAACTATGTGGATATATTACGAACACGAGGAATTGAGCAGTCTTGAAGAACTTTTCCCGCCGCATGTCTTTCCAAAACTTCATACAAAGGCCAGATTCTGCTGTATTCCATCGACGAGCGGAACGGCCAGCGAAGTATCAAGATCCGTCGTTATTACGGATGATAAAACAGGACTCAAAAGAGGTCTTGGAAACATGGAAATGATGCCTGATATTGCTATATGCGATCCGGAAGTTACTGTTTCCATGCCGCCGCGCATTACTGCGGAAACCGGAATGGATGCACTGACACACGCACTTGAGGCACTCGTTTCCAACCGTGCAAATTATGTCAGCGATATTCTTGCGGAACGGGCAGTAGAAGATATTTTTGCGAATCTGCCGCAGGCATATGCGGATGGGACAAATATGGCAGCCCGGGAGAAAATGATCGATGCGTCAATGATTGCAGGTCTTGCTTTTACCAACGTGTCGCTCGGAATCGTACATTCAATGGCACATACCGTCGGAAGTTTCTTTCATATTTCACACGGGCTGGCCGATGCCATCCTTCTTCCCTATGTCATGAAATTTAATACAGCCGAACCGTATGCAAAAGCCGTATATGAGCGGATGACAGAAAAACTCGGGTGTACTGATATTATTCAGAGTGTTGCGGAGTTAAACAGAACGCTTGGTATTCCATCTGCCCTGAAAGAAGTTATTCAGGACAGGGAGCAGTATATGAAACAGCTCGACAGGATGGCGGAAGTTGCTCTTGCGGACGGATGTACAAAAACTAATCCGATTATTCCGACAGTTGCACAATTTAAAGAATTACTGACAGAGGCATATAACGGATGAGCAGGAAGATAGAAGTGATTTTATATTTGTCCAACGGATATCCGTCTATTGAGGCAAGTGTCAAAATGGCAGAAGAATATGCCGCAGCCGGCTGTACTATGGTGGAAGTTGATTTTCCTTCACGGAATCCGTTTTTGGAGGGAACTATGATTGCAGACCGCATGAAAACAGCTCTGAAAGCATGCGGGGATTATACAAGCTACATGAAAGAGATATGTGAGATTCACCAAAAACTTCCACAGGTAAAAATGCTTGTTCTTGTGTATGAAAATACGATTCAGGAAATAGGTAAAGAAAATTTTATTAAGTTCTGCATAGAAAATGATTTAAAGGATATTATCCTTGTGGGACTTACTTCTGATTCCATAAAAAAAGAATGTATCAGCGGAGGACTCCGGGTTTCCTGTTATGTGCAGTATCAGATGCAGGAAGATGAAATAGCATCAGCCGTATCTTCAAACGGTTTTGTCTATATGCAGGCTAAACCCAGAGATGGGCAGGGATACGTTAATCCCCAGTATCCGCAGCTCAAAGACTGCATCCGGCATCTCAGAGAGAAGGGAATTGACCGGCCTGTTTACTGCGGCGTCGGAGTGTCTTCTCCGGAAGATATAGAAATGGTAAAGAGTGCAGGCGGAGACGGTGCTTTCGTCGGAAGTGCCGTGCTGAATCTTCAAAATGATATACCTGCCATGAAAGCAAAAATCAGCGAGCTTATTGCTCATAGTTAATGAGAAGGAGGATGATTATTTGACGAAGATTAAACTGTGCGGAATGATGCGTGATGAGGATATCAAAGCGGCGAATGCAGCTGAACCCGATTATATCGGCTTTATTTTCGCCGACTTTGACAGACATTATCTGACACGGGAAAAAGCCGCAGATCTGAAGAAACTGCTTGATCCGTCTATCCTTGCAGTAGGTGCATTCGTTGATGCACCGGTTGAAATGGTAATTGAACGGCTTAACAGCGGACTGATAGATGTCGCACAACTGCACGGAAAAGAAGATCATGCTTACGTGCAGAAAGTAAAGGAAGAAACAGGGAAGACTGTTTTAAAGTCGATGGGGGTTACGGGACCTGAAAGTATTGCAGAAATACTACAGAGCAATGCTGATTTTATATTACTTGATACACCCGGGGGATGTACGGGAAAACAGTTTGACTGGAGTCTGCTTAAAAACATAAACAGACCTTTTTTCCTTGCCGGCGGATTAAACGAGGAAAATGTTCAGGAAGCTGTTAAAAAGTTTCATCCCTATGCAGTGGACATAAGTTCCGGAGCTGAAACCAATAAGCAGAAGGATCCGGAAAAAATGAAAAGACTTGTACAATTAGTCAGAGGAACAGATACCTATAAGGAGGAAAAATAGATGTTCTGGACAGAAGAATTATTTCATACGAAAAAACCGATTATTGCCATGTGTCATTTGCAGCCGCTTCCGGGGGATCCCAAATATGATGCTGCCGGCGGCATGAAGAAAGTTGTTGAACTTGCCAGAAAGGATCTTGATGCGCTGCAGGAAGGAGGTGTGGACGGAATTATGTTTTCCAATGAATTCAGCCTGCCGTATCTGACAAAAATGGAAACTGTTACCGTAGCAGCCATGGCAGACATTATTGGAGAATTAAAAACCGACATTTCAATTCCATACGGAGTAAATTGTCTGTGGGATCCGGTTGCGTCACTTGATCTTGCGGTTGCAACAGATGCAAAATTTATCAGAGAAATTATTTCAGGTGTTTATGCAAGTGATTTTGGCCTCTGGAATACAAATCCGGGAGAAACAGCCCGTCATAGAGCAAGAATCGGTGCTTCCAACGTAAAAATGTTTTTCAATATAGTGCCGGAAGCTGCAAAATACCTTGTAGACCGGAATATTGCGGAGATTGCAAAAACGACGGAATTTAATAATGATCCTGACGCAATCTGCGTTTCCGGACTGACAGCCGGCAGCGAAACAGACTCGCAGATACTTAAAATTGTGAAGGATGCAGTCAAACGGACTCCTGTTTTCTGCAATACCGGATGCAACAAGGATAATGTTGTGAGACAACTTTCGATTGCTGACGGAGCCATCTGTGCAACAACATTTAAATATGACGGCATTTTCGAGAATGCCGTTGATGTAAAACGCGTCAGCGAATTTATGCAGGTTGTAAAAGCGCATCGTTAATACGCACTGCATTTTCAGAATCTGCAGCACCGGAACCGGACTTTCAAAGAGAACAGTTCCGGTGCTGTCCGGACCGTCTCTGTCTGTTCATTCAATTCTCTTCAGTATATTCTTCCTCAAGCACGCCGAGCTGTGTTTTTAAATCTTCAATTTCCGTTTCCCAGAACGCCCTGCTGCCCCAGTCCTGATTCCGCTTTGAAAAGCCTTCGTCATCACGCTGTACGGCGGTCCACGCGAGGAAGTAGATGTTGCGCATGAACCTGAGCGGTTCTATAAGACGCAGCTGACGTCGTATGCCGGGTACGGTACCGTTGATGCTGTTCCCCGCATTGTCGTCCGGACACATGAATTCTTCATATCCCTCAAGAAGCAGTTCAAGTTCACGCGCCGATTCTTTCCGGTATCCGGGAAGAAGCAGCCACAGATCCTGTACGGCAGGGCCCGTCATCATGTCGTCAAAATCGATGAGCGTGATGCTGCTTGTTTCTTCCGTATCTGCCGATGCAGGGCTTTTCGATGCAAACTGTTCAAGAATGTTGCCGCGGTGGCAGTCCCCGTGAATCCGCCGGAACGCCGCAGTGTGATACATACCGTTTTCATCAGCCTCTCCGAAAACGGACGCGTAGGCGTCAAGCACGTAGTCGAGCGCACTGCTGCATATATCCGTAAATTCCTGCTGCAGATCGGGCGTGACAAGATTCTGTTCAAGGAGCATGGTGATGTAGGGAATGGTCGTCTGCTGCGGCGTACACTGGAGGCGGTGAGGGGCATTACGTTTCTGCCCTGCAAGATGCATGCGGCCGATTGCGCGCCCGGTGCGTACCCAGTCGTTATCAGTATAAATATCGAACGTTCTCGCCCTGAGCCGGGGAAAGAGCGCATAATAAACGGGTATACCGCCGGACGTGTAGATTCCCGTTGTCACGCCCTGCTTGTCAGCTCCCTCAAGCGGGGGAACGACCGGCACTTCGGCTGCCGCGCAGTCGTTCAGAAAAATATGTTCGTCTTCTACAGCTTCTTTTGTCCACCGTCCGGGACGGTAAAACTTAATGACATATCCGCCCCCGTCTTCGTCAGTCAGGCCGAAGACCCGGTTAACGTAACTGTTGTACGGCACAATCGTCCCGTCGAAGCGGATACCGGAAAACGATTCGGCGCAGTTCAGAATGATATCGGGTGTTAATGATGAAAAGATATGCTGCTCCATAGTAACCGTATTATCTTCTATGGAGCAGAGAATTGCAATATGAAATCAGTGCATGCCGCAGAAACTGCCATCCCTGGCAATTTCTGCTCTGCACGAACGCTGTGCGTTCGTGCAACACTAACAACGACATCGTGTCGTTTCCTGCTGTGCCTTACTTTGTACCGCAATGAATCTCGGTGCCGGTTTCTGTTTCTTTGCCTTCGTTGAGCATTTCTTTCATTGTGCGCCAGCCGAGGACGGCGCATTTTACGCGGGCGGGCATACGGGAGATGTCTTCTAGGGAGGCGGCTTCGTCGAGTTCTTCTATTTCTTCAGGCTTTGCCGTTCCCTGAATCATACCCATGAAGATGCCTGCAAGGCGGAGGGCTTCGTCTTTGTCTTTACCAATGACGAGGTCAAGCATCATGTCTACCGAAGCCTGTGAAACGGCGCATCCGCTTCCGGTGAACGAACCGTCGGTTATTTTGTTATTTGCGTCCACTTTAAGGTTGAGCGTAATGTTGTCGCCGCAGCTCGGGTTGACGCCGTTCAGGACAAGCGACGGATTGTCCATCGGTTTTTTATGAGAAGGGTTCAGATTATGTTCGTTAAGTATTTCCCTGTATAAATCTTTTGTATCCACCGTTTCTGTCTCCCGTCAGTCTTTATATCCCATCCACTTGCGGACGTTTTTTACTTTTTCAAGGAAGAATGAAACTTCTTCTTCCGTATTATAAAAATACATGCTTGCTCGTGCCGTCGCAGGAACTCCCAGATATTCGCCGAGCGGCTGCGCGCAGTGATGGCCTGCACGGATTGCAATGTGCTCCGTGTCGAGCACCGTCGAAATATCGTGCGGATGTACGCCGTCAATCGTAAACGTCACGATGCCGCAGTGTGCATTCCCGTCGGGACTGCCTGTGACGTGTACGTACGGAATGTGCTTCATGCCTTCCATAAGTTGTACGGCAAGTTTGTTGTCATGCTGCACAATCGTATCGAGGCCCACGTTCTGTATATACCTGACTGCCGCTTCAAGCCCGACTGCTCCCGCGGCGTTTACCGTTCCCGCTTCAAATTTGGCAGGCAGTTCGGCCCAGGTGGCATCTTCCCTCGTGACGTATTCTATCATTTCACCGCCGCGGAGGAAGGGCGGCATGCTTTCAAGCAGCGCTTTCCGTCCGTACAGGACACCGCAGCCGGTGGGGCCGGTGAGTTTGTGGCCGCTGAACGCAAGAAAATCCGCGCCCAGTTCCTGCACGTCGACTTTCATGTGCGGCACCGACTGTGCACCGTCCACAACGACGACAGCGCCTGCTTTGTGCGCAATTTCCGCTATTTCCTTTATGGGATTCGTCACTCCGAGCACGTTGCTTACCTGTGTTATGGCAACGAGCTTCGTTTTCGGCGATATTTTTGCCCGCACTTCGTCAAGTGACAGTTCGCCCGTTTCCTTACTGCATTCCATATAGACGAGCTTTGCGCCCTTTGCTCTGCATACCATCTGCCAGGGGAGGATATTGCTGTGATGCTCCATGATGGAGACGGCAATTTCATCGCCTTTGCTGATGAACGACATGCCGTAGGTATATGCGACAAGATTCAGCGATTCTGTTGCGTTGCGCGTAAAGACGATCTCGCAGTCTTCTGCCGCACCGATGAACTGTGCTACGGTGTGGCGTGCGTTTTCATATGCTTCAGTCGCACGCACGCTCAGCTCATACAGGCCGCGGAGCGGGTTCGCGTTGTTTTCTTCATAAAAGTGAGACATGGCTTCCATGACCTGACGCGGACGCTGCGTGGTTGCTGCGTTGTCGAAGTATACAATGTCTTTGTCTTTTTCGTTCGAAAAGAACGGAAAGTCTCTGCGGTACTGGTTATTCATGTGCAAACGCCTTATCAAGATAGGTAAGAATCATGGTGACGACTGTTTCATCGGGAATGAGGGACGCGGTACCTGCAACTTTTGCACGCGCCATAATCTGTTCCGCTGCCTTTTTGCTTATGCCTCGTGACTGCATGTAGAAGAGCGTTTCTTCTCCGAGCCGTCCGATTGTCGCTCCGTGTTCACCTGCAACGTCTTCTTCGTCGCAGAGAATGAGTGGTATGGATTTGTTCACGACGGAAGGAGACAAAAGCAGCGTTTCTTCCTGTTCGTTTCCTGTCGCACCTGCGCACCCTTTCTTAAAGTCGATTGTACCGCGGTACGTTTTTGCCGTCGTGTCGCGGAGCGTTCCCTTTACCGCCATCCGGCAGTCTGTTTTCCGGCCCGTGTGGCGGACGACGTAATTCATGTCAAGTTTCTGTTCATTCAGGCACAGGTATGCCGTATCTGATTTGAACGACGACTGGTACGCGGGGAGTGCGGCTGCGACACCTGCGTACGTTTCCTTCCCGCCCAGAATAATCTGCGTTACTTCAACGCGGCCGCCTTCTTCGCAGACCGTTCCCGTATCGTCAATCTGGGTAAAGGACGAACCGAGCAGCTGTACCTTTACCAGATGAATGTATGCATTTTTTCCGGCAGAACATATCGTACGTACGGCCTGAAAGCCTGATGCACGTTCTTCCGACGTATAGACGAGGATGACGGTAATGGATGAACCTTCTTCCGCGCGGATAATCTGTGCGGAAACGGTGCTGCTCCTGTCCTCCTGTGTAAAGTCGATGCGCACCGGTGCAGAGACGTGCACGTTCTTTTCCGCCTTTATGAGGGCTGTGTGTCCTGCGGCTGCTGCAAAAATCGAATCGGTATTTTTTCCGGCTCCCGTTTCAATGTTCCTGTATGCATCAGCTTCCGCTCCTGCATCAGCCGTATACGAAACGCCTTCAGGAACCGTCCCCTTAACCGTACTGCCGGCAGCGTTCAGCGCCGCGCTGTATGAAAAAGGTGCATTGTTTATTTTGAGCCAGTTCCACGTGAGCGCGGGAATGTTGTTAATTGTCGTATTTATACTCATCACAAAGTTCCTTTCATCTCAAGACGGATGAGGTTGTTCATTTCTACCGCATATTCAAGCGGCAGTTCTTTGCTTACCGGATTGGCGAAACCGCTTACAATCATGCTGCGTGCTTCCTCTTCACTGATGCCGCGCGACATAAGGTAGAAAACCGCTTCGTTTGAAATACGCCCGATTTTTGCTTCGTGTCCCACGTCGACATCATCGGTCAGCACTTCCATTGCGGGAATGGTGTCCGACCGTGAATTACTGTCGAGCATGAGCGACTGGCAGGAAACTGACGCTTTGCTTCCCACCGCATTTTTTGCTATATAGACGGCAGAACGGTATGTACTGATACCGCCGCCTTTTGAAATTGATTTAGTCGTAATGACACTCGACGTGTGCGGTGCTTTGTGTACCATCTTCGCGCCCGTGTCAAGATTCTGTCCGCTGCCTGCAAACGTAATACCGGTAAACTCGGCCCGGGCACGTTCGCCCACAAGGTCGCTTTCCGGATAGAGGTACGAAACGTGCGAGCCGAACGAACCGGAAACCCATTCGATTGTCCCGCCTTCTTCCACTTTTGCGCGCTTCGTATTCAGATTGTACATGTTCTTGGACCAGTTCTCGATTGTCGAATAGCGCAGGTGTGCGTTTTTTGCAACGTACAGCTCAACGCATCCCGCGTGGAGGTTCGCGACATTGTACTTCGGCGCCGAACATCCTTCAATAAAGTGCAGGTCCGCACCTTCGTCTACGATGATGAGCGTGTGCTCGAACTGACCCGCACCCTTTGCATTGAGCCGGAAGTATGACTGGAGGGGGAAGGAAAGGTGCACGCCTTTCGGCACGTACACGAACGAACCGCCCGACCATACAGCCCCGTGAAGGGCTGCAAACTTGTGGTCGCGCGGCGTGACGAGATGCATGAAATGCTCACGTATCATGTCTGCGTACGGCCCCCACAGTGCGCTTTCAAAATCTGTGTAGACAACGCCCTGTTTTGCGACTTCGTCCCGTACATTGTGATAGACGAGCTCGCTGTCGTACTGCGCGCCCACCCCTGCGAGGGACGTGCGTTCCGCTTCGGGGATGCCGAGCTTTTCAAACGTATCCTTTATATCCTGGGGAACGTCTTTCCAGTCGCCCTGCATTTTCGTATTCGGGCGCACGTACGTTGCAATGTGCTCCATATGCAGGTCGCTTATGTCAGGCCCCCAGTTTGTCAGCTTAAGTTCATTGTATACGGCAAGCGATTTAAGCCGGAATTCCTTCATCCATGCAGGATCGTGTTTGTCGTCGGAAAGTTTTGAAACTATTTCTTCCGTAAGACCCGGATCGTTGCGGTAAAAATCTTTTTCATCGTAGCGGAAATCATATATTGAGCGGTCAATGTCGTTTACCTGTGTCCTGCCGCTGTCGTTTGTATCACTCATGAGCCTCACTGCCTCCCGTTCCCAGGAACTGTTCGAATCCGTGCTCGTTTATTTCCTGCACCAGAGAACCATCTCCCGTTTTGACAATCGTGCCTTTGGCGAGCACATGGGTAAAATCAACATGCAGGCTTTCAAGAATCTTCGTCGAATGTGTTATGATGAGCAGTGCGCCGTCCCGTTTTTTCTGGTATTCTTCAATACCTTTTGAAACAGTCCGTACCGCGTCCACGTCGAGTCCCGAATCAGTTTCGTCAAGGACGGCGAACGACGGATTAAGCATGAGCAGCTGCAGTATTTCACTCTTTTTGCGTTCTCCGCCGGAAAAGCCCACGTTCAGATCGCGCGATGCATACGACGGATCCATATTAAGCAGCTGCATGGCAGCCTTCAAATCTTTCTGGAACTGGAAGAGCTTTACGTGCTCACCGGTGCGCTGCTGGAGCGAACTGCGGATGAACGTTTCGAGTGGAATGCCCGGAACTTCAAGCGGATTCTGGAATGAAAGGAACATACCAGCCTTTGCACGCTGGTCGGTTTTTTCACCGTCTATATCCTTTCCGTCAAATATGATTTTTCCGCCGTCAAGATGATAGACCGGATTTCCCATAAGCGTGTTGCCGAGGGTGGATTTTCCTGCTCCGTTCGGCCCCATAAGCACGTGCGTTTCGCCTTTACCAATCTGCAGACTCAAATCGTGCAGAACCTGTTTTTCATCTATGCTTACCGAAATATGCTGAACATCGAGCAGCGGGTTACTCATAAAAAACTCCTTACTATCATGTACTGAAAAGTTGAATAAACTATGTAAATACTAGGTATTTCCTGTATC
>JALNVF010000054.1 GCA_023231445.1 Treponema sp.
ATCCGCGTGTCTTCTATTTCTTCCATTGCATCAAGTAATGTCATAGTTTCCCCCCGGGGAATAACTATACATTATTTTACAAGTTTTAAACAGCCTGTTTTAATTTATAATGCGTTTGCCCTGCCGCAATTTGGAGCTTCACTATGCACAGGAACAGGGGCTCAATTAGGGAAAGCATGAAGGTTCACAGCAGCAAAACGGGAAGATGCGCGCAATTTAAGAAAGCTCGGTGTACCGGCACAGACGATCGCGCAGGCTACAGGTCTGTCGGAAGAGGAAATCGCACAATTCACGTTTGCTGCGGGATTCTCAGAAATTTCGTTATGAAGTAGCCTATTTCTTTCTGCTGGTATTTTTTATTCCGTAATTCACGGACAGAACAGGCGCTGCAAAGCATACTGAACGAAAAACAAAGCAAATTCCTATATAAAATAACTACCGTCCTTCACCTGACGTACAGACACCCGTGCAGCGGCGAAGTCTTCAGGGAGGGGTATAATACAAAGGATCGCTTGCTAACTACTATAGGTCATGATATGATTATATATCATGCATGTAAAATCGGGAACAAACAAAAAACATTTCAAACACCTTCAAAATACTAACACCGGAAAGCAAGAACTCAAGTGGATACTAATCGCAGGCGGGATGGTTGTTGCTATAGCTGCCATCAGCATTACTGTGTTCGTGCTGAGACCGCACAAACCGATTCTGGCTTTTTACCGGATACCTGATAACATTGAAAAAATCATCACCGATATTGCAACAAACCCAAAATACGCAGGGAAAGAAATATACAAAATACAACATCTTGATGATTCAACATCATTGGCCTCCCAAATCACTTCAAAAAGCAAAATCGATTTACTTTTTACCTATGACGGGCAGTCGGCTAGAGCAATATCGCAATATGCATTAGCTCCTTCAGAACAAATACGACAACGTATGCCTACAACAATACGCCGCGTAGGGAAAACTAATAATAAAACGTATGGTGTTCCGCTGCTTCTGGATTTCTTTGAAGTTGCCTACAACAAAAAAATGTTCAAACAGGCCGGATTATCGGAACCGAAAAATTTGAGTGAGTTAAAAACAGATGCAAAACTACTCAAAACACATACCATCACACCCATAATTTGTGCAGGAGGGCAGGATACTGATTTATTGATGCTCGTCGGCGCTCTGACGGAATCCCTGAGCGGCATCAAGGGCTGGGAAGAAACAATTACCGCAATGCAAAAAGGGAGCGATTTTTCGACACTTATTCACAACACGCCTCTCGGTATCACTTTACAGGAATTCATTCAATGGAAAAAAGAAGGTCTTATTTATCCGGAATGGTATCGAATGAAAAACAAAGAGATAGAAGCTTTTATGGAAAACGATTATACCGCGCTTGTTTTTATGCCTCTCTCTACCCACAGAACTATACCACAAAAAACAATTGAAAAGTTTACAATAATAGCAATGCCTTCAAATCTCACTAAACAAAACCGGGCATTTACAGTACCCGTCCTGGAAGGTATTTTAATTGACAAAAAAAAGCCCAATAAAAAAGCTCAAAATTTTCTATACACACTTACAGAAGCATCCACACAAAAAGAACTGGGCATAAAAACAGGACTGGTACCGGTAAGTTCTACTGCAGAAACGCAGGATATACAGGCATCCGATATCCGCTTATGGGCAGCGGCTTCATACGAACCGCTACCTGACATAGCACAGGCCGCCTACAGCGAACCCCAAAAATATGCCGAATTTGCACAGATCATTCGAACGTTTCTTGAAGCAGACGGGATTGGGTTTAATTAATCTCTCTCAGGAAATTGCTGTTTTGTCTTTTTCATAACTACCAAATCCGACTAGGTTTCTCTCTTCGAGGCCAAAGACCATCCCGACTTCATACACCTGCCTGTCTTTCTGCGCGGTATATTTCTCTGCATACTTTCTTTCTCAGATTTGTTCCAGCGCAGGATTTCCGCCCGCTACAAGTGTTTCTTTACTTTTACTACTTTTATTTCCGTTATATATATTTTTTATTCAGAATACTTACTTACCAGATACTCATCAAACAAAGTTCGAACCTCCTGATTGGGAAATCCCAGCCTAAAAGTTAACCGATCCATTTCCGTAAAGCTTTCTTTAATGGTCAGGTAGCCGCTCTGAAACAACAGCGTTACCGGTTCTATTCTGTCCAGTTCAAACGAGACCAACAGATCCTCTCACGCAGTTATGCTATCCAGGTCAGGCAGAAAGTACTGATTCTTTCGGAACAGTTTCATCAGAAAACCAGGTGTAGCCGTTTCAAACCAGTAATTACGGTATTGCAGGTTTTCAGAAATAAACAGCAATATATCAAAAGGATTGTGTACGGGTTCTCCCAGAAAATTATATCCATTATACCATCGTTTTAGTTCGGACCAATTCACTCCCGTCAGGTATTCGGCAACTATCGTTTCCAGATCGTTTTGAGTATACCCACAGAGCGCCGCATAGGCAGTACTTAGTGTAATGTCTTTCAGATTGTTTATCCTGTTAAAGATACTCACCTTCGAAAACTTACTCACCCCAGTCAGAAACACAAATTGCAGATCGGCATCCCGTTCCTTGATGGCTGAATAGAGATTCTTCAGCTCTTTACGGATTATTGCAGCCATCTCAGGATTTTCTATATTGTCCAATAGCGGCTTGTCATATTCATGCACAAACCGAACGATCCGTTCCTGATATTTCCGCCTCAGTCGTATAATAAGTTCATTAAATCGACGTCTATTTCTTTTGCCCGATACGTGATATCAAATATTTCCCCCTGCCAGTCAAGATCATCGTTGATTTTCCTTTTAATTCCTGGTTATTTCAAACTACTCCTCCGGCAAAGTCTATCTTGATAACCGGACATTTTTTCTGCCAGTTCCATTTATCATGGATATATAAATCGCGAAACAGGGCTTCGTTACCTTCAAAGATTTCTTTTAACGTATCGACGAACAGGTTTTTTCCAAATCTTCGCGGACGGGAAAAAAATACGCTCCCGGGTTTTTTATGAAAATCCAGGGCATAGCGGGTTTTATCCACGTACACCATATCGTATTCCCGAATCTTGGCAAGGGTGCTGATTCCAATGGGGGAGTGCTTTCATTTCAATCCTCCATGGATACAATATAACCGCTTCAGCATAAGGGGGACAAGATTCATGAACAAATACGGTGAAAAGCAGGCCGCACCATAAACGGTACGGCCTCCCTTTATTTTTACTTCATCTGTGCTGTTTCAATAGCTCCGCTTGTATTGTTCTTTATGGCATAGCCCAGTACCGGGTTTTTGGTTCCGTTACCATAACAGGTTCCGAAATACTTATTCGGGTCGTTTGCAGATGTTCCTACATTTGTAGTACCAGGAGCAACACCATCCGTTGTAGAATAAGTCATTTTTCCGGAAGTATCCTTCCAAATGCCTACATTTACCCGATCGGCCTGAACGCGACTGCTTGTCGGAATTAAAGTAACTTCCCACTTTCCGGTAAATTCGTCAGATTCCGCACCGTTTACCTTATAATTTATATCTCCGGTATCCGGTTTGACCAGATATGCCATCTTCGGCCGCTGTGTAGAAGGCATATAATAGCTGATATACGGGATGGCGACAGTAGTACCATTTACTGTATCATTTACCGTATCTATCGTAATGTTAGTACCCGTTAATGCATAGGAGTCCACTACGCAGGAATCGGTACCCTCATTGTATGAAGCATCATAACTGGATAAATATGCATACCTGAGATCAGCACCATCTGTATCATAGGCAACGATATGGATACCGCTTTTAGAAGTCCCAGTGGTTAAGTTATCTGCTTTAATTGCACAGTATTCTCCGCCATTGGTAAATATTTGTTGTGCAGTAGACCAGTACCCATTTCCACTACCGGAACCAGCATTATTATCAGTGCACGGTTTTATCTTGTAACTGTACATCAGATTTGTTCCATCATACCATACCGCAACCACGACATCATCAGCTGTCGTAGCTCCCGGGATAACATCGATGGCAACATACTCCCCTGCCGTATTTGGGGTCGTGGTTGTACTATTCCTCACTGTATCAGTACTTTCTTTGCCGGCAATGAGACTGAACTGATCCGAGTCGGCCTCAAATATATGTTGATCTACGTTATATTGGTTACTACCATTTCCGTCATGGAACTGATCATCAAAATTAGCTCTTGAGGCTGGAACTGGATTACCCCAGCGGAACCGTATCTGGCCCTGGATGTCGTCATAATATGCAAGATAAACTGCAGTATCCGTACCATGAGTTGCGGTCACAATCGATGGAGATCTGAACCGATGGGTATCAAGAATTCCATGTGTATCTGTTACCAGTGTACCTTGTACGTATTCATTATTAGGAACACCAATCGATTCCAGCCGTAGTTTATTAGTAGGTGAGTAGTTATCCTGCGTACTACCAAGATTCCCCACACCCCATTTACTTGTCACATACGTAAAATCGCCACCATAAGATGGTGTCTGAGTCGGTTCAGTATCGAGACCTACTACCGTACCGTGTGCGTTACCGGCGTCATCGTAGACAAAGCTGACATTGCTGAAATCTGCATAGTTATATTGCCATAGCTGATACGAAGTCGACCCCGTAGGAGTATACGCATTAGTAGAACCAGCATAAGTATAAGGATTGACACCACTGCTCATACTGAAATATGCAGGACCGTTTACGAACGCGAATCCGATCATGTGATTATTAGGATTTATGCGCATTACCGGATCAGTAAGAGAACCGCGGATCGGCAAAGCCGCTGCTGAATTCAAGTGCCATACATCGAGCACGACATCGTCTGTAAGCAGGTTGTTGTTGTCGCCGTTGTGCTGCTGGTTGTATTCCGCAGAATTATCGTTGCTGTTGTTCAGAATGCTTACTCCATTTACTGACAGACCAAGCGCTCCGGAAACCATTTCCGTCGTTGTCGTAGAGCCTAAAACAACCTCCATCGGAAGAGTAATTTTTACCCCATTAGTTACTGTGAAATCACCACTTGAAGCGCCTGTAATGGAAGCGCCTGTCAGGTTGAATCCATTCATAGTAATTTTTTCCGAGTCATTAATCGGATAATGGCCAAGTGCGGTACGATTGTAGACTGACGGTTTGTTTGATTTAAGCGATGACAATGCTGTCGTCAGTTTAGTTATATATGGCACCACATCTACATTCATGACACTGGTTGCTGTATGCGGAACATTATTGTAATCAGTAACAGTAAAGGTAACAGTCACATTATTAGCTGCAACTGTGGAAATTTTAGCAGTGTTAAATGTAAACGACCAGTTCAGCACCTGACCGAAAGCAATCCGATCCTGGCTCAAAATATATTCACTACCAGTATCGATAGCAAAAATCCAGGCAGAATCAGTAGCCGTTTGTACAGGTGTGGTCTTCGTTGCATCGTACACATCAAAGGCGCTACTACTATTGTAACCGGCGATTGTAACAGCTATCTTTTTGATACGCTGATCATCGTATGCCTTTCCACGGAAGATAACCTCACCGGAGATATCCGGATGGGCGACCGTCACTGTTGTGCCTGCGTCCGTAAAGTTGGCTATATCGGCTGTTCTGATAATCGAATAGGAACCTGACGGGTCTGAAGTGGCATCCGTTGACCAGATTACCGTTCCTGTCGTTGAATTAAAGCCGGAAATTTTTTCAATCGTCCCATCAGACAGAATAACCTGCCAGGTTCCCGTAGATAACTGATATTTACCGACAAGGGCCGAATCCGTAATACTTGTCGTTGTGCCTGTACCAACCGTACCGGTTATAAGGTTATCAAGCGTTGTGGCGAGCTGGAAGGTATCAGCAGCCAGTTTGACCACATAGAATACATTGGCAGAGGCAACAGTAGTATTACTCACTTCAGGCATCTTAGCTGCTTTGAGCGTAACGACCTGTCCTGTCACCATTCCATGAGAAGTAGCCGTCAATTTCTCAGTATCCGTATCTATCTTTACAGAAAGCGCATTGTACTTACTATCCTGTGCATACTCTATGTGTCCAAGAAGGTCACTGGTACTGGCATCAACCGGGACATTTTCCTTGTAATAAGTTACCGCCTTCGGTGTTCCTTTTTCCGATTCGTCTGTCTCACTCTCATACCGGGTTCCGAAAGGAGCAACCGCGATAACAGGCGCAGTTTCGTCGATGTAAATATTCCGGTCGTCAGTATAGCTTCCTTCATTAACCGTGTTATACCCTTCGTTATTTGTATTACTGTTGTTAATCGCGTCAACAGAATTCGTCTTTATAGCAAGAGTACCGCTCAGTTGCGCATTGGCAATAGTGAGTGTAAGCGACGTACGTTCTTTTGCAGAACCGTTTATTGCAGCGACAGAACCATCCTTTGTAGATGAAGCCGCATAAGTAGTACTGCCAATCGACAAAGAATCATTTGTACCTATCGTACTGGTAGAATCATAAGGCAGATTGAACCCGCTAATTGTTATGCTTGAAGCCCCCTGATACATCGGATACCACCCAGCCTTACCATAGAGCGGATTTGTAGATGTAGTAATCTCAGGTACACGGGCAGTAAACGGTGTAGGCAAGGAGATATTCGTGATATACGGAACCACGTCTACCTGATACGAGGGTTTATTGTCAGCATCAAGGTAGACAGTAAAGTTCACGGCAGACGGATTAATACTGTCCTCGGTATCAAAGGTGATCTTACCCGTCGATGAATCATAGGTCTTGACCTTAGTGGCATACGCATCACACGAACCGGAACTCAACACAACAGTGTTCCCTGTGACAATAGACTTACCAGCCAAATCCGTAGACGTAAGGGCAATTCCTGTCCTTGTACCATTCGTACCACTTATAACAGACGATGTTACAATATCAGGATTGTACTGACCGGCGGTCTTATCTTCAACTGCAATTCGTATGACACGATTCAATGCAGCACCATTAGTAATCTTTGAACTGTCACAGTCGAGCTGCCAGCTGATCCGGTGGCCGTCCTGTTCCAGAGAATTCTCCGTTACGGTAAAATACCATCCGCCGGACAAATCAGAAGTTCCGGAGCCTGTCCAGCTTCCGCTGCTGTAACTTGCTACCAATGCGTAGGTCAATCCGTTGACAGTCTTTGTCGATTGTCCCGTAAATGCAAAGTCACCGGTAGCGGTTGTACCGTCACCTATGTAGGCATAAATATTTGTCAACCGGCTATCATCATAAGCAAAACCGCAGATACTGATCTTTCCTGAAACATCCGGATCCGTACCATTATATGTACCGCTGCTTATATCGATATGACCGTTAGCGGAACTGTTATCAAATAAAGAGTTGCTGGTCGCACTGTTCCAGTAGAATGGCCTAACTGTGACGTTCGGTGCATTCCCGTCCACTGCGTCGACAATAAGCGGAACGGTAAGAACAGCCTTCTGGCTATCGGTGCCGACGGTAGTTTCTTCCGTACTATCCCAGATGGTAAAGACATAATTTGTAGAAGCGGTATCACTCCCTAACTCCGTCGAACCAGCCGTACTCGAAAGTGTTATGGTAGTAACAACACCGACGGAAAGATTTGAACCTACCGCTGTAAAATCAACAGCAACAGAACTACTTTTGCTTGTCGCCAACTTGAAGGTTTTATTACCTGCATTCAGAACATAATACCGTGTCCCGGGCGAAATGACAGAACCATCGACAGAAGGCATAGTATCACCATTCAAAACAACAGCTGTCCCGGTGGAAAGGTCCTCTGTTGCGGTAAAGGTATCGGTATCTTTATCCAAAGTAACAGATATTTCATCTGCTGTTCGTATGATATCCATCTGATGGTATGTGGGCGTAACCCCGCCTTGTGTCAGATATGAATACAAACTACCATTTCCACCGACTACATCGATATCAAATGTTGAATTACCTTTCAGGATAAAAGCAGAAGATGCAACAGCAGCCGATGCTTGTGCTTCATTAGCGCTTAAGGCACTGAAGAATTCTTTTTCGTTTTCATCATCCGTATCACCGTCGCCCGTTAAATCGGTTCCTACGGTCACACCTGCAAGAAGCGGTGGATTATTAGAAATCATAATCTTATTGGTAGTATCGGTATAACCGGCCGTATAGTTACCGGCTGCATCTATTGCCACATAATACAAGATAACTGGTCCGTCAGGAATATTCTGCGAATTGATAATCGCGCTCCACTGGTAATCGGTACTTGCTTTTTGCAGATATTCCGTCACCCCGTCACCATCATCATTGGTAATTGAGGTAATTTTACCATCGGACCAAGTTGCAGACTCTTCTGTTTCATTGTCCACTACGAGAGCATAAGCGGCCCATGCCGTTGTAACAGTTTGCGGGACATCGCTGTCTTCCCAGGTAATAGTTGTAGTACCCGAATCAGTAGATATAGCAGAGATACGATGATACATTCCTCCAATATACACTAACCCGCCTTCCCGAATATTAGCATTGGCGGATATATCAGCAACTGTCAAAGTGTATTCTGTCGGTCGGGTTACCGTACCCAATGAAAGACAATACAGACCGTCTTTTTCTACCAAATCGGAAGTCTTCGTATAAGCATCTGTAACCATCGGATTATACAGCTTAGTTCCGTCTGAAGTTGTCGTCCTTACAAAATAGAAAGCAACCTCACTCAGCCCGCTTCCGATTTCAGTTACCGCGTTATTTTTGTCAGAGGTCACGGTATAATACCGGTTACTGTTTGTTATTGGTGTTGTTCCGCCATACGAACCTACCATTGGTGCTTCATTATCAAAATTGATCGTAATAGGCTTGGAATTACTGGTAGCGGGAGTAGAACTATCAACAGCCGTTATAGTAAAGGCAATTTTACCGGTCGAGCCTGCCGTACTAGAAATCGGAATCTTCATTGTATAGCCGGATTTCCCATTCCCAAAATCAGTAACTTTAGTAAACCATCCCGATGTAGAAAGATTCCCCGATACGGTAACATCGCTGCCGGTATCGGTACTCACTGTTACAGAACTTATACCGGATTCGTCTTCAATGCTCCCCGTCAAATACCAGTTGCCTTTTATCCACATATCATCAACACAATTACGTGTGATACTTCCATCTGTATTTTCCAGCATTAATGCTTGCGATGTCCCAATCTTGGGTATTGTATCGTCAAATATAATCGTCTGGCTTGTCGTCCACGGACCGTATACACCGTTAATGTCCTTCGCACGAACCTTGAAATGTATAGTCCTCGTAGTTCCTGAAGTGGTGGAATTAAACTCAGAAGACGCATTGATTGTTTCATTCCAGCTCGTCGTTCCGTTTACCTTCTGCCCGGCGCCTCCGTTGTACCAGTCAGTCGTTGTTCCGCTTATGGCAACTGTATCACTTGCATCGTAATCCCCATCGCCATCTACATCGATCATCATATATACGGAACCAACCGCATCGTCATCTTTTGCAGACCCGAATATACGGATTGTTCCGCCCAGAACCCTGTTCGTGTTATCCGGGTCAGGATATCCAATCGTCACATTCGGTAAATCACCGTCCGGATCAACCCACAGAATATAGGTGCTGAGAGTATCGGAATAGACGTTTCCGGCTTTATCGGTCGCACGGACTAGAATCGGAAGGTCCCACACACCGTCATTGTCGGAATCCTCAGAATATTTACTCACCCGTAGATTTGAACCGTTACTGCTAAAATCAACAGCAGTGGTGCTCCCGGAAGTGCCTGCCACCTGGAACGTATCAGCCGTTTTATTAATAACATAATATGGTGCTGTTGTAACCATCTTTCCTGCCAAAGAAGAGGAAGATGTCGTAGTATCGTATCCGTCGAACCAAACCTTATCTCCGTCGGAATATCCGTGGGACGCAAGAGTAAAGGTATCTGTCGAAGAATCCAGCGTCACGTCCTTCCCGGCATAGTTATCGATTTTGCCGAGAGATCCGCTGGCCGTAAACGGAATTTCCCAGCTGAATGTTCCGTCGGTAGCTGTCCAGCCAGTCTCCTGTTCAAGGGCTGTCATTCCAATTTTATACTGCACGGAGGCAAGCCCTGCCGTATCATCGCTGGCTGTTCCTTTTACAGTTACCTCCCCGTTCAATGCATCCGTTTGTGCAGAGGGACTCGAATGAGTAACGGTAGGCGGCGTATTATCAACAAGGATTGTCATGCTCGTTGTTACTGTAAGGGTGGAAGTATCTGTTGCCATGACGGACAATGAAAAGGCTCCGTCGTTCTTTTTGTCGATACCGGAGACATCGATAACGTCCGTCTCATAGACCTGCTGATATACCGTACCTGTACCATCTGAAGAAATCCCGTCTCTGGAAGCTGTAAATTCGGTATCTACAGTATTATTCGTAGCTCCAAAGTCTGTATCAAACGCCGTAGTGCCGACGCTCGCAATTTTATAGGTACTCCCTTTTATAATATCAGAGGCCTTTATTCTTCGTTCTACCGTACCTGTATCACCGGACGTTCCATTACGGTTGGCGGTAAAGACAGTGCCCACTGTATTTTCTCCGGCACCAAAATCCGTAAAGTCGGTAGAACTGATACTTGCGATGGCATACGTATTTCCATCTTGTATTGATGAAGCCTGAATTGCACCATCGTCAAAAACAGCGGTCGACGAATAACTTGTACCATTCAGCTTCACAGCAACCGAAGCAATACCATTCGCATCAGCGGCGGGAATACGCAATTTAAACTTACCAGAAGCGCTGCCGCCGAACGGCATATTGGTCGTTAACGGCTCCCTATCCTTAAAGGTAAACGACGGAGTCTCTGCCATCCCTTCATTCGTACGGTCGACTATAATAGTTTCCCCTATTGTCGGTTGTGTCGTATCCAGCTTGAAGAATAACGGCGTTTCAAGATACGGATCATCGGTCCGATATGCCGTACCGGTACCGGTACCTGCACCAGAAGCAGTAAACACAGTCCCGACCGTATTCGAACCGGCGCCTATAGCCGTAAAATCCGTAGTACCAACATAATTTATCGTATAGGAATTATCGGAAACTAAAGAAGTCGCCTTATACACTTTAAGAAGACGCGGCGTAGTCAATGAAGATGAAGCTGCCGTCGTAAATGTAGTTTCTGCGGCATCTTTAATGTTGAAATAAAGAGATTTAACGCCGTCGCCACCTGTAACGGTATAGGTAAAACTTGATCCATTCAAAGATACATTAGTCCATTCGTCACCTTCCGCATTTTTCATCTGAAGGGAGATAACGGTACCGTCATCATCGGTGATAGTACCAAAAATATCAGAGGAGTTCTTGAGTGTGGAGCTTCCATCAGTGACAAGATTTGTTAACTTTATAATCGGTTTGTCGGCATTCGGATCAATCGTATACTCATAGACATACACACTCTCGTTACCGGCCGTATCTGCGGCAACCAGTTTAAAGTAGACGGTTTCGCTGGTACCTGTATATGCGACATTGCAATTACCGCCGGTACCGAGCATATTCAAACCACTTGTCACAAGTTGACTGAACGACCAGCTGTAGGCAGCTGTGTCGGATAATGTTCCGACAAGTGTATCACTCGAATACGTCGTCGAACTATCACTTGTCGAGTAATACAATTTTATATAACTCAGCGTATAATTATCCGTTGCAGTACCGGCAAATGTCGCTTTTCCGTTAATCGTTGCAAGTATACCAGTATCGGGAGGAAGGTCGGTATTTTCAGTAGCATCCTCCCATATATCCCTCCCAACAATTTTTGAAGAATATGTTGATGAAAGAGTAACGGTTGGAGAAGTCTTGTCGACTGCAATCGTAAATATCTGTTGTGCGCTGCCGTTGCCGGCCGTATCTGTCGGTGTCGCTTTTACTGCTCCACCACTTGCAATACTACCGGAAGCAATTACGGCCTTCCAGCCGGTAATTAAAGTCTTGTTTGAAGAGTCGTAGGTGCTATAGGCTGCAGAGTTTGCATTTGTCCAGTCCGTAAGATCGGTCGCCGCCGTATACGTAAGGCTCGTCGGTGTCACAGCCGTCCCGCCGACGGTAAAAGTAATTCCCTCCTTTACGCCGCTCGCAGTGTCGCTGATGATACCGTAGATCGTTATATTCTTCTTACCACTCGCGAGTACCGTTCCGCCCGCATCTCCGTGCGTAGCACCGTCGTCGAAGGTGTAGAAGGTCGAAGCAAAAGTCGGATCATCCTGATCGACATGAACCGTATAATTCGAAAGTGCACTGACATTGCCTGCTTTATCAACAGCCTGAATATACAACGTATTCGGCGTACTGCCGTTATCAGCTTCAAAACCGGCCAGAGTAAACGTATAGGGAAGATCGGTACCTGTACTACCAGAAAGAGAAACAGAGCTTTGATCTGTTATCGTAGTACCCGGTGCCGTACCGGTCGGTTTCTTCACATAATAGTAAACTTTATCAAGTCCGGACGTATTTTCCGTAAAGTACCCTTTTATCTTCATAGACGTCGTTTTGTACCATGTTGAATCGGACCAGTTTTTATCGTTAACCAGGAACGGATATGTTGAATCATTATACGCAACAGGTTCCGGGGCGATAGTATCGACCGTAGCACTAGCAGACACTGCAGTACCACTCCGCTTTGCCGCATCGGTTCCAGATACCGAGAATGCCCATTCACCGTCTTCGACTGCACTACCGCCACCGCTTGCAGGAACCTCAATCGTGAAAGTTACAGTTACAGTTTTACCGCTTAATGATCTTGCAATCGTAAGATTTTTACCAGTATTGTCTTCGGTATACTCCGTTGACCCGAGTTTTGCCGTTGCCGTAACGTCCGACTCTGCAATACTTAACCCGTCGGTTACTGTAGCAACAGCCTTGAACGTATGCGACGAAGTATCACCTTTGACATAATATACGTTGTTGTCCGTATTTAGCGTTCCGCCGGTCAGTGAAATTGCACTGATCACAGGTGCACTGAAGTCGAACGTAATATTACTGTAGGATGCAGGAGTAGTAACGTTCCCGTACACATCCTTTGCACGGAAGCTGATACTGTTTCCACTGCTTTCCTTTACCGTGAGCGCTGCTGTCCAGCTTACCGTCACGTTCGTCACTGCCGTTGTATTCTGAACGGTAACCCATTCTGTCGCAGCATCCGTCGTCATTGCACTTGCTTCTGTTGCCGTACTCTCAGCTGTGACATTTGCCGGATCGCTGTTCGTCGTATACTGCAGAACACTTGTACCGCTCGTTTTATCGAACCACGTGCCACTCACCGTATATGTCGCTGTACGAGGCGTCCCGCTGGCAATATCCGTTACATCACTTTCGGTATATACTTTCTGACTTGATGAAGATGAACCTGATGCAAGATTACTTATTGTAAGTACCGGCGCAGCAGTATCAAGGCTGAATGTTATCCCGCCGGAAATGACTTCGTTACCAACAGCATCTATCGCATGCACGTAGAACGTATAGTTACCGTCCACATATGAACCGGCTGTCATAAATGCAATCGCCGGAATAGTAAGCGACAGAGTATAAGCACTCGTCGTAGCCGTTGTCGTTGATTCAACAATATATGAAGCCGCTGCATCTGCTGTACTCACCGTGGATATCCACATTTTTACCGTGCCGCTTGTAACGTCTGTTGCTGTTGCGGAAACAGAAACTCCTGCATCTGCCTCTGTCTTTGTCAGATGCAAAGTTGCCGGTTTCTGCGTAGTGAGTACAGGAGCTTTTGTATCGATTTTCGGGCTGATTGTTACATAATCGGCTGCAGCCGTCGTATTACTCACGGCATCGGTCGCCCTGATTCTTATAGTATTTGATCCTTCTGCACATACAATCGAAGCAGCTTTCCAAATTCCGGCTTTTTGGTCGCCCGTTGAAAGGGTCATCGGTATCCATGTGGTACCGTCCAATGAATAAGTAACACTCGTAACGCCGCTCGTTGCATCTGCGGCTTCCGTCTGAATTCCGATCGTCGACGTTGCATACAAATTATTAGCATTTCCACTGATTACTTCTGCATTGGAGATTGCAGGAGCAGTCTTATCACGGTAGAACGTTACCGTTTGCGGATTTGTATGACCCAGATAATCCGTTGCAGTAACTGAAAATGTAAGAGTTCCCTCTGAACTCCCCGTCGGAGTGGCTGTCGCAGTCCAACTGCCACCGGTTATCGTTACCTTATTTCCATCAGAAGCATCAGAAGACGAAGATACCAATGTTTCTGTTCCATTCGTTATCGTGTACGAGATACTCTTTACGCCGCAACCCATATCGGAAGTTACACCGGCAAGCGCAATGGTAGTCGCTGTTTCGTTTGCATTACTTGTTGGTTTTGTTATACTTAACACCGGAGCAGTTGCATCAAATAATACAGTTAAAGATTTTGCAATCGTATTGCCTGCCGCATCCGTCATTGTAAGCGTATAAACATATGTTCCGTCACCCGGTGTTGTTGCATAGGTATATGTCCATACACCGTCGCTGTTCATTGCAAACTCACCACCTGAGTAGGAACTGCCGTCTTTTGTGACTGCCATCGAGACAAATCCTTCGCCGCTTGTACTGGTTGTTGCAAATGCGGTTGTACTGTTGTCATCAACATTGCCTTTCAGAACAAAAGTACTTCCCGCAAGATGTGTCGTCCCGGCAGTCATTGTATAGGCACCATTATCCGAATATGTCGTCGTCTCCACCACACCGGCCGTTGTATATAATGCACCGCTTGAAGTACACCAACTGGTTGTTGGCACTGTTGTATCAACTATAAGTTTTTTTGGCACATCGGTAGACGTGTTGTCTGCGTTATCAACGGCGACTGCATGCAGATAATAATTACCGCTTTCAACATTGTATGTATTCCATATCCATGAACTGCTTGTACCACCGATCGTTATTACACTGCCTGATGTTGTTGTGGCAGCAGCGGAAGAAGTGTCGAGCCAGACGTATATTCCTTTCAATTGCGATCCGCCTTCATCACTTGCACTCCCTTCGAAGCTATATGATGACTGGTTGCTCTGCTCTGCAAAAGAAGTTACCACAACATTCGGTGCCGTACGGTCTATCGACACAGACTTCGAGACATAGCTCTTGTTTCCCGCCTTATCCGTTGCCGTGATCGTATAGGTATATGCATACGTACCTGTATCCGGTACAGTCTGCTCATACGACCAAGTACCACTGGTAACGGTTTTACCATCTATCGTTCCTACCGTTGTGTTTGTTGTAAGAGTGATATCTTCTGCCGTCGCATTGTTAATTGAACGGGTAGCAGTAATTGACTTAAAATAACTATCTTTAAGCGTTCCTGACAGAGAGAATCCCTTGCTCGTCCCATCGCTCAGCGTGGTTGTTCCGCTCGTATATGTCCCGATCCCATCATCTTCCGCAAGTGTCGGTACCGTACAGTCTGCTACAATATGCAGGCCGGCTGAAATTCCTTCGTTCCCTGCCACATCCGTCGCTTTCGCAAAAATCGTATAGTCTCCGTCGCCTGTGGATCCGAGCGCAATGAAATCCGTTATTGAGGCTTTCCACACACCACCGCTTAAATTTGCTGTCTCATCCCATGCTGACGCTGTCCCACTTATATACGTATAAGTGGCTGAACTACTCCATGCAGAATAATTACCTTTTACCGCCGCATACGTTACGCGGCTTACTCCGCTTCCTCCCGTATCGGTCGAATTTACCGTAAATGTCAGCGGCAGAGTGCTTTTGAAATAAGTAATGCCGCTGTCCGTCATGCTGTCCGTCGTACTAACCGCCAAATTGCTGACATCTGGAGCAATGGTATCAACCGTAGTTTTCAGTCCGCTTACAGTCTTCTCCTGTCCGGCAATATCTTTCGCCTTTACATCAAACGTCCATAGACCGTTATTCGTTGCACTGTTACCGGTAAGGTAAATTTTTACTGTTCCGTCCGATGTACTGTACCTGTACCCGTTTTCTCCAGATTGAATTATATTACTACCATATGTTGCAGTAACAGTTATGGGATTTGTACTGTCCATCGCATCTGTATCGCTGTATGTTCCTGTTACTACAGTAGTCTCTGATGTCGTTGAAAGTACATAAGAAACAGGTGTTCCCATCGTCAATGTCGGCGCAGAATAATCGAACGTTATGCCGGTATATGATGTCACCACAGAAACGATATCTTTTGCATCCGTTGCCCGCAGCGCAAGATTTTTATCAGTGCCTTGTCCGACCGGTATTGCTGCTTCAAAGCTGACTGCCGAACTCGTACCACTCGTCGTCGTCGTTCCGGACACTATCTGCCAATTTGACCAAGAAGCCGTTGCTTCGTTATAGTCTGTCGAATACTCCAGCGTCTTCGCGCCGCTTCCGGCATTACCGGAACTGTCGATATCTTTCCACGTCCCGACTATCGTATAAATATAATCACTGCCTGATTTTTTATAATATGCGCTCGTACCTATTATTGTAGCATTATTGCCAAGTTCACTGTTCGTTACTGATATTACCGGCGCAGTCGTATCGATGAGAATGGAAGAAACTGTCTTTGATACAGACTGTCCGGCTTTATCCTTTGCCGTTACCGTAAACACCCATGTACCGTCGTTTGTATGATCCGATAATGCAGGAAGCGTAAAACTCCACTCTACAGCGACTCCGGTCGAAAGTTCAGACAATTTCGGAGATGTCGTTTCATCAAATGTATAGAAAGTACCTTTATTCGTTCCGTTCTTCGTCGCTGTTACAACAAGACTTGCAAGATTCTTTTCCTTAACCGTCCCGCTCACCGTTACATCGGTCTTACTTGTCGTTGTTAAACCTGGGGAAGTTATCTCCACTTCCGGAGCCGCTCTGTCAAGCGTTACTTTTGCACCAACGGAAGATACGGCCGCATTCCCCAGCGCATCTTTTGCTGCAAAGAAAATATACCACGTATCATCTGTATTATAAGCGGTGCTGCTCAAGTCTGCTGTTACTGCCCAAGTTCCCGAACCTGTATTAACAGCAGCACTCTTCCAGCTGCTGTTCGAGGAGTCATACACAGGAGCTACGTTACTCGCCATAACAACGTAGTACACTCCCGTTACGCCGATATTGTCACTCATCGTACCGCTGTACGACTGCGGAACATTGTATACAACGTTGCGCTCTGCTGTATCATCGACCGTAATCTTCGGTTTCTGGGAATCCACCTGCGCGGTAATTGTCCGCGTCTCCGCCGTCCATCCTGCAGAATCGGTTGCGTTAATGGTGAACGACCATTTTCCGTCATGCTTTGTTGCAGTTGTAGATGATGCAAGTATCTTTATTACTTTGGTAATTTCCGTCGCGGTTGAGGCTGTAGTAGTAACAGTATAATCAGTACCGGCTTCCACAGTCGTTCCCGCACTGTTCGTTATACCGGAAACAGTAAGATCCGCTATGCTCTTATTGTCGGTCGCATCAATCGTAAATGAAAGATCACCACTATTTGTTGAAGTAGTATTTATGCTGCTCGTACCATTGTCAATTTTAATTACCGGTGCAGTCGCATCAACGGTATAAGTCGACGGATCCGTGTATGTGACGCTGTTCCCTGCATTATCGGTTATTGTATACGTAATTGTATTCGCTACACCGTCGGTAAGGATAATTGTGCCTTTGTAAATCGAGTAATATGTGTTGATATTGGCAATCGATGAACCGGTGTATTTTGAATAATAATTCAGTGTACCTGAATTACCGCTCCCGCCGTTTATACTGTATGCGACAGTTGCAATACCGCTGGTAACCGTAGATGTATACGGCGTACCGTCCGTACCGCACTGATCGGAAACATACACTTCAACGGATTTTGTCGTCGTCTTTGTAAAGTTTGATGTGGTTGAAGGCATGAATACCGACGGCGCCGTGGTATCCACCATATAGTCGATTTCATACGATGAAGTCTGACCGTACCGGTCGGCTGCAGTATATACTATTGCATAGCTGCCGTCCGCTGCAGGCGGCGTTACGGTATCGGCCAGCGTAAATGCCGTCGTACTGCCGATCTTAAGGCTTACCTGCGGACTTCCCGTTCCATTCCCGCTGTTCGTCGTAATCGTTACGACGCCGCTGCTGTCGGTAACTGTTCCGGAAACGGTAAGCGGCTTTGATGAAGAATAATAGCCGCCGTTTGCCGGAGTCACGCTGCTGAACGCCGGCCCGCCGTTGTCTACCGCAACCGCAAAGTAACTGCCTGCGTACGTAGCGTATGAGGTAGCCTGAGTTTTGTCTGCAACGGTAATTTTGAGGTAATACAGACCTTCCGGAAGTTCATTGAATGATGCATTGGGGATGGTAAACGACGTTGTTCCGCCGACAGCATCATTTTTATAAATTGTATTTGCATATTGTCCGTCGGACGCTGTGTCGTATGCAATGCTGATGGAAGCTATCCCGTCGTCGTCGGTGACCGTCCCGAGCAGTTTATTGTTGCTTGCTGTCCCGAATATATTCGTAACGGACGCACTGTTGGTATAAGCGTTCTTGATGCTGTCTGCACTCTTTATTGCCATACTTGCATTGCTCAGTGAGACAACCGGCTCATCCGTACTCTGGTCGATGATATACGATACCGTAACAGGCACACTCACGTTTCCTGCCTTGTCCGTGGCCGTAAGCGTAAGCGTAAGCGTATCTCCGTCCGTAAACGTATGCTCTGTCGTCGTGTTTATACTTTCGGTAAAGCTGTAAGATGATTCCTGGTATTTAACACTGTATCCGCTTTCCTTGTCGGCAGCAGTAAGCGTTGCCGTACCGAAATTCGTTTC
>JALNVF010000055.1 GCA_023231445.1 Treponema sp.
TGCTTCAGCTTCTCTAATTGCATCCTGTTTTACACGTTCAGCTTTTTGTTCTGACGCAGATAGTTGAAATCTGGCATAAAGCCATCGAATAGTCCATCCAAGAACAATTCCTGCGACCGGGAGGACAATGAATAATACTATTGTCATTCATTTTCTCCTTACACATTATATGGAATAGTTCATTATACATACTAACGTAACCTTTACAGAATGTCAAATTGAAAGCAAAGAAATACTTGGTATACAGGGATTTAGAGTTTTAAGTTTTTTTACATAGAAAAATCTTTGCCAAGATAAATTTCACGGGCTACCGGAGAATCCAGAATTTCCTGACGTGTACCCTGTATCATAATCTGCCCGGTACTGATGATGATCGCTCTGTTTGTGATTTCGAGCGTATCACGTACGTTATGGTCGGTAATCAGTATACCGATTCCTCTTGCAGCAAGAAGTTTTATCATTCCTTTAATATCGGCAACAGCAATAGGGTCAATTCCTGCAAACGGTTCGTCGAGCAGGAGAAATTTCGGTTCTATTGCAAGCGAACGGGCTATCTCAGTACGGCGGCGTTCACCTCCTGAAAGTGTAAATGCAGGCTGTTTCCGGATGTGCTGTATACTGAATTCATCTATAAGCTCTTCAAGCCGCTGTTTTTTTTCGTCGCGGGACAAATCGTGCCGTGTTTCAAGAATAGACCAGATATTTTCTTCAACGGTAAGTTTCCTGAATACTGACGGCTCCTGAGGAAGATATGAGATACCGAGCCGTGCACGTTTGTACATGGGCAGAGGTGTAATCTGTCTGCCGTCTAAAAAGACGTCTCCTGCGGTTGGTTTGTAGAAACCGACTATCATGTAAAACGTAGTCGTCTTTCCTGATCCGTTCGGTCCGAGCAGCCCCAGGACCTCTCCTGTGTCCATTGAAAAATCTATGCCCTGCACAACTTTTTTCCGGCCGAACATTTTGTACAGACTTGAAACTCTGAGCCGGTGAACTCCGTTATCGGGTACACTGTCTGAAGACGAATTATTTTCCGGAACAGAGGAATCTGCTGTATATTCTGTATCGTCCGGCGGTTCTGAGATGTTTTCATCATCGCTCATGCTGAATCTCCTGTAAGAATTCTGTGTTAAGCAGTCATTTTTGGGATACAAATCCCGTTTTTTGCAGGGTTTGAACCGCATATGATAATAAAATATTTACTACTATTTTATTATTTCTCCTTTCCGGAATCCGGTGACGGACTGTCACTTTGCGGAATCTGACCGGGCCCTGTTTCTTTTTTATCCGGTCCGGGATTTCCTGCCTTTTCCTGACTGTCTGCTGAATCCGGCGGTGCGTCTTTGTCGGTACCGCCGGACTGCGGGCCGGAATCCTTTTTGCTTTTGTCGTCAATGACAGAGCCTTTTACCCGTCCGTCGAGCGTGATTTCCTGTGAATTCAGATCAAGCGTGATTTCCTGTGCTCTGAAAGTATCTTCACCCTGTTTAATTTGTGAATTGCCGCTCAGTTCAAGCATTTGGGCCTTTTTTCGGTAAACGGCATAGGCACCATTACATACGTTGTCTTTTTGTTTTAACGTAATATCAATCTGGAGTACTGCGATGTCAGTATTCTGATTGTATTCTATAATCTCTGCGTCTGCCGATACTTTATTTTCAGTATCATCCAGATGAACACTATCACGCAGTGTTGCTATTTTGGTTTCACGGTCGTAAGACATATTGCCGCAGGTGAATTCCATTTTAGTATCAAGGTTTTTTCCGTCGATATTTCCTTCTGCATCAATGTAACGAAAATTTTTGCCGCTCATCGTGATAGAGTCGGCAGCTATTTCCATTGAAGCAGTACGAACGTATGCATTTCCTTCAAGTTTTGTTGTGTCCGATGTGCTTCCTGCGGTTCCCGACATATTGTCTGCATAGAAAGTAATCCGTTCTGCCGAAAGAGGAACCGGTACGATGAGAACAAAAGTAAGAAGCATAATTCGCGGCAGAAAATCAGTCTTTTTCATTATTGATTCCTTTTTCCGTATTTGATGCTGGTGCACTGCCTGTTTCTTTATCTGTGTTTTCATCATTTGTATCTACCGTACCGGACACCGCTCCGGTAAACGCAAACTCATTACTTACCCCGCTTGCGGAAAAGCCTGAACCACGGATGGTTGTTCCTTCTTTTTTTATGGTAATCGTATCATTTCGTCCGCTCGTAAGCTGCTCGTTTTTTCCGTTCCAGCGGAGCTGGTCCGCTATTATCTGTACTTTACGTGAATGATTGAATATTTGTATACCGTTATATAAGGAATATTTTTTTGATTCTGAATCCGATGCAAGTAATCCACAGGAACCATCAGTATCGACGTTACCGTCATCATCCATTATTGTAAAATTAACATCATCCGCATATGTTTTACTGCCGCCCTTGTACTGTTCAAGTTTCCGGGCATGCATTGATACGGTATTTTTACTGTTTTCATAGCGCTTGAAATCTGCACCTGAAAAGATGAATTCGGGTTCTTTGTCTTCCGTATTATGAGCATCCTCACTGTATTTTAAAGAACATCCTCCTGCCAGCAGCCCCGACAGGAGAAATACAGGAATGATAAACGAACGGTGGAAAATCATTTTGTATTTGGAAGCATTGCTGCTATGAAAGACATAAAAAGAGGATGAGGCTTCGTCGGCCGTGAGACGAATTCCGGATGATATTGTACGCCTATACCCCATGTGTTGTCCGCCCATTCAAACGCTTCTGTCCGGTTGTCAGGTTCCGACGTTGCAGCGGTGATAAGACCGTGTTCTGCCATTTCATCTGCATACCGGCTGTCGAATGTATACTTGTTACGGTGCCGTTCAATAATTACGGATTTTTTGTAGACGCCGGCAAGTTTCGTCCCTTTTTTAATATGCACGGTACCCGCTCCCAGTTTCATTGTTCCGGCGGCGGAAAGACCTGCCTGTTCTTCCGGGAGACTGATGATTGCGTGTCCGCAGTTCTGAATAAACTCGGTACTGTCTGCGTCTGCCCACTCGCAGAGAGAACGTCCCGTTTCAATCGCCATAAGCTGCATTCCAAGATCAATTCCCAGATAAGGAATATTGTTTTCTCTTGCATATTTTACTGCTATGAGCAGACCGAGAAAACCTCTCTGACCATAGTTACCGGGAACAACAATACCGTCCACTCCTTTGAATACAGTTTCAATATCTTTTATATCTTTGAATGTTTCAAGAGTTTCTGCGTCGATTTTCCGTATTTCAAGTTCTGCACCGAAACCGGTGACTGCAGCATGAAACAGAGATTCCCGTACCGATTTGTAGCAGTCATCGAGATAATCTTTTTTCCCAACCATAGCAATACATACAGCTGGTCCCGGAGCGTTAAGTTTTTCCAGAAATGATGTCCATGGCCGGATACTGCAGCGTTCTGTCTGAACTGCGAGTTTTTTAAGAATCTGGGTATCAATCCCTTCTTTATGGAATATTACCGGGAGTTCATAAATTGATTTTTGTACGTCAGTAGACGTAAAGACAGCTGCAGGGGCAACATTGCAGAAAAGGGCAAGTTTTTTGCACATTGTAGAATCAAGTGCTTTTTCACACCGGCATAACAGAATATCCGGCTGGATACCAGCCTCCTGAAGCTGTTTTACGGAATGCTGCGTCGGTTTTGTTTTGAGTTCACCTCCGGTGATTACCGGAACAAGCGTAAGATGGACAGTACATACTTCGTTTTTTCCGAGTTCATGTATAAGCTGCCGGGCAGCTTCTAAATACGGAATGGATTCAATGTCTCCGACTGTTCCGCCGATTTCTACTATTACAACGTCTGCACCGCTTCTTGAACCAACATTAAGAATATTACGTTTTATTTCGTCTGTGATATGAGGAATAACCTGCACTGTACGACCGTTATAACGGCCGGCACGTTCATTCTGGATTACCTGATTATATATTTTACCTATTGTAATGCAATTATCATTCGTGATGTTTACACTGGTAAAGCGTGAAAAATTACCGAGATCCAGATCTGTTTCAGCGCCGTCTTCAGTGACATATACTTCACCATGTTGAAACGGACTTATATTGCCTGCATCAAGGTTGATGTATGGATCACATTTAATCATTGAGATTTTCAACCCGCTGCATTCTAAAAGGCTTCCGATGGACGCTGCTGCGACCCCTTTTCCAAGACTTGAACAAACACCGCTTGTAACCAGAATATATTTACTCATATCCTCTAATTTTCCCGTTTACTGCATATTGTGTCAATAATTAACTACTGTCTTCTATGTTGTGTTTTTGTTGTTTTTCGTGATATAATAAAAATATGCCAGATTTATTGACTGATACGGAATTCGAGCTGTTTCGGAAGATTATTTATAATGAAAGCGGCATTACGTTTTCATCAACAAATCGTTCTATTCTTGACAGCCGTATAAAAGAGCTTCTTCGTGAGAAGAAAATTGACTCAGTAGAAAAGTATTATACTCTCATTACGACAAATAAAGAAGAAATGAAGCTGATGCTTGATTCTGTTACTACAAATCTGACTCGTTTTTTCCGTAATCAGCCTCATTTTGATGCATTTATAAATTATGTTATTCCGCATGTTCTTGAAGCAAAGAAAAAGACCGGCGACACGACAGTACGAGTGTGGAGTGCGGGGTGTTCAACAGGTGAAGAACCGTATACAATAGCGATGATACTGCGGACAATACTCAGACCGCCGTATACGTTTACTGTTACCGCTTCCGACATATCGCTCAAATCGCTCATGGTCGGACAACAGGGGTTTTATGCTGATAATCGTGTTGAAGGCATCCCTTCCGATTATCTTACAAAATATTTTACGAAATCAACGGGCGGGTATCAGATTCACAAGGACATCATGGATACGGTGCATTTTGATTATCACAACCTTAAGAATGATTCCGGAATGCGGAATCTGGATGTTGTATTCTGCCGCAATGTACTTATCTATTTTGACGAAGCGGCACAGCTTGCTGTTATTAACCGGTTCTGGGATGCAATGGCATCTCATTCTTATTTGTTTATAGGACATTCTGAATCTTTGTTTGGTATGAAGACCCAGTTTCAGTTTTTAAAGACCGACTGGGCATGCCTGTACCAGAAGAATGTAAATTAGGGATACGATATTATGGATACTATTTCTGTACTTGTATGTGATGATTCAGCGCTTATGCGTAATCTTATATCGCGGATTGTTAATGAAATTGAAGGAATGCATGTTGTTGCTACGGCAATGAACGGCAGGTTTGCACTGGAGAAGATACCTCTCGTGAAACCTGATGTTATAATTCTTGATATTGAAATGCCGGTGATGAACGGTGTTGAATTCCTCAGGGAACGAAAAATCCGCAAAATTGATATACCTGTCATAATCCTTTCCAGTGTTGCCACTCAGGGAGCTGCTGTTACGATTCAGTGTCTGGAACTTGGTGCAAGCGATTTTATAACCAAGCCCGGCGGATCAATTTCGATGGATATAGGTGAAGTTTCTCAGGATCTGATCGAAATGATTTCTTCTTATGGCGGCGTATATGCCCGTCGTCTTGGTAAGAAAACAAACGATCCTGATTTTTTCCTGCATCAGATAAAAATGCGGGAGGCAGAACGCTTTGTTGCAAAACAAAAAGGAGAAGCGGCTGTCGTTCCTGAAAAAAAAGATACATTCGTTCCGACTCTCTGGACTCAGCCGGTAAAAAAAGAACCTGCTGTTATTGCTCCACTGCGGGAAGGCGGCAGAATAGAAATAATAGCGCTCGGAATTTCCACCGGAGGACCGAATGCGCTCCGCGATGTATTTAAAATGATAGATCCCCACATGAAACAACCGGTTCTTGTGGTGCAGCATATGCCTGCAGGTTTTACCGCAGAATTTGCGAACAGTCTTGACCGCATATGTCCTCTTACAGTAACCGAAGCGAAAGACGGAGAACCTGTTGAGAGCGGGCATATCTATATTGCACCGGGCAATTATCATATTTATGTTGAAAAAAAAATATCCGGAGCTTTCGTACGACTTTCACAGGATCCTCCCCGCAACGGACATCGTCCGTCTGCAGACTATCTTTTCGAATCAGTTGCAAAGAATTATCTGAACCATGCGCTCGGTGTAATTATGACTGGTATGGGACGGGATGGAGCGGCGGAACTTGCTGAAATGCGCAGACAGGGGGCATGGACACTCGGGCAGGATGAAGCTTCTGCAATCGTATACGGCATGCCCAAGGTTGCATGGGAAATGGGAGCGGTACAAAGACAGGTACCACTCATGCAGATGGCCGATGCAATCAGCGCATTGGCGCGGGAACATGCTTAAGAATACGCTGATTAAATTTTTTTGATTCAACCAGTATTTTTAACAGATTTCCGTTATTTCAAGTTTTTCCGGGTTAATACGATGCCGTGTGATAAGCAGAACAATAATACATGCTGCTGCAAGAAAAACAAGTACACAGAATGCCTGCATACCTTCAGTAACTGTTTTTCCGAATAACGAAGCAATCGGTTGTGCCGCAAAAAATCCGCCGACGGCGCAAAGTATCGGAAATACAAGAGACAGAATGCCCTGCAGTGCTTCATGTCGGGCGGACATACCGATTTTTACTTTCTGCCCCGGTTTGACGTCCAGATGACGACTGTTTGCCACAGAAAATCGTACACTGCATGCTGTGCAGTTGCCGCTGCATCCTGCACATGCTTTTGCGTCGTCCAGAGGCGTCAGGGTTACTGAATCGTTATCTGCCGAAATGACGATATATTGTGCGTTCATTTTTATCCTTCCTGTTAAATTTCATCAGAGGTACCGTGCCTGTCCATTCCTTTCATACGGACCATGCATTCCTGCTGTCCCCTTTGATTTCCAAGTTCTTCATATGTATCACACAGATTAAAGAGCGCATCATAGTAATAGGGATTTAGTGAAACCGCATGCTCAAATGCATCACATGCATCTTTGTACCGGCTGCGGTTGAAGTAAACAACGCCTGAAGTATTCCATAAATGCGGATTTTTGGAATTTATATGCAGACCTTCCGTACAGTAATCAAGCGTGCTGTCAAGATCTCCAAGACTGTAGCATACAAGCGCGAGCGCTTCAATGATTTCGTTGTCAGTTTTGTTTATTTCATGAGCTTTTACCAGTGCATCCTTTGCAGTGTCAAGATTACCTGCATCGCGGCAGGTAACGCCGAGGTTGAACCAGAGCAGCGAATTACCCTTTTCTATAGTAAGTGCACGTATAAAACATGCAATTGCTTCAGTATAGTCACCGTTTGAGGCAAGAAGTATTGCCTGATTGTTTAGTTTTTCTGCTGTTTCATTGAGCATGGTGAATCTCCTGTTTAGATTCCATTGAATCAAACAAACTGATTATGAGGGCAGCAGCCTCTCCCGAACATGATTCGTCATATAGTCCTGCAAGTCTCCGGCTGCTTTCTTTGATAAGTTTTTTCCCGTACAGAAATGCTTCTTCGACTGCTCCGCTTTCTGTGAGAAGTGCTATGCACTGTTCGACTGCAGCTGAAGTAATACCTTCTTTATGTGCCTGTGCAAAGCAGGAGGCTATAAGCTGCCTGTCGTCAGGATGCGATTTGATATGAAACAGTACAGGAAGGCTTTTTTTACCTTCAACAATATCATCTCCCCGTTTTTTTCCGGGATTGCCGGTTGTAAGGTTTTGTACGTCGTCCAGTACCTGAAATCCTTCACCGATTTCAGCGGCAATAATGCCAGCCTGTTCTGCTTCCGTATCAGTACCACCTCCTGCAAGAATTCCTGCCTGCACTGCAAGAGATGCAAGTGTTCCTGTTTTACATCGGACCATCGCAGTATATTCAGATATTGCCGGGAAGAGTTCCGGTTTGCGGTGCCAGTAAATATCCATTGCCTGGCCTAAATGCAGCCGGCGGAGTTCTTTTGCATAAAGTTCATAAAATTTTTCTTTAGAAGACTGCCCTGCAGCAAGTCTGTCGACGCAGACAGGGGCTTCAAAATAGAGCCATGATGCAGCATTCAGTGCTGTATCAAGCCCGTATGTCAGGTATGCTGCCGGTTTTCCCCTCCGTGTATCCGAAGAATCTTCTATATCATCATGAATAAGGCTTGCTGTATGCACAAATTCGACAAGAGGAGTAATATTATATGTTTCGTCTGCCGAAAGCAAGGACTTGTCTCCGTATTTTGCCCGCGCGTTTTCTGCGCAAAGAACAAGAAGCAGCGGGCGCCATCGCTTTCCTCCGAGATTCAGCAACTCTTTGCATGGTTCAGTAAGGCACTTCAGATGAGAATCTTTTACATCAAAGGAAACATTACCGAAGGAATTCCGTTTCCACTGCATGTTTATTTGAAGAGGAAGTGCTTCGTTCAAAGCTTTTTCAACAGCGGCAAGACGGCTGGAAAATATATCACCCATATCTATAAGTATATAGAAAAAGAAGGCAGAGGGCAAACGGAGTTTTTGTCTGTATACCAGTAACCTTTTTTATCATAATTGCCGAAATTACTAATATATGTCTTCAAATAATTATGAGAAGCCCGATTTCTGGTCTCGAAAAGCATTTTCTGAAGGATATCCGGCCAGATCGGTATACAAACTTAAAGAAATAGACGAAAAATTCGGACTTATACCGAAGAACTGTAACGCTCTTGATTTGGGGGCGGCCCCCGGCAGCTGGACAACGTTCCTGCTGAGGAAGTTCAATGGGGAAGGACATGTTGTTTCATGTGATTTGAATCCACTTGCAAAGAGTGTAAAGGGAGAAAATCTGACTTTTATACAGGGGGATTTAAATGATTCATCGGTCCGCAGTCGTATAGAATCATCCGGTCCGTACGATCTGGTCGTATGTGATGCCGCCCCGCTTACGACAGGAAATCGTACAGTCGATACAGCCCGGTCTCAGCAGCTTGTCGAAATGGCTGTGTGGTATGCAGAAAACATGCTCAGAAGGGGGGGGAATTTTACGGTAAAAATATTCCAGAACGGTGACCAGCAGCAGCTGCTGAAGAATATGCGTGAATTGTTCGATATGGCCAAAGGATTTAAGCCGGAAGCCTGCAGAACAGAATCGTTTGAAACATATCTTGTTGGTATCGGACGCAGATAGTTCCCTTAGAAATACTGATTGCAATTGATTTTGATTAGGAGTAAAATAAATGAACAGATGTTTTTTTGAAAAGATTTATACAACATTTATTTTGATTGGAAAAAAAGTGATCAGTATGATAAAAAAAGCAGCAGATAAAATTTTGTCGGGCCTCGCAGAGGTAAAATACAGATTAGATGCTCATGTTAATACACGTGCGAAGCGGATTGCAGTGCGGACCGCTGCCGCTTTTTGCGCAGGCGCAGTTGTCTGCTGTATTATTGTGGCTGCATCAAACAACATGAAAACCGAAAACGGTATCGGAGGTCTTGAGACTACCGGTGTTCCTGAGTTTTCCGACAGTCTGCTTGGAAAGGCGGATAATGAACTGGATGCAGCTGCTGATGTGCTTTCGAAGGATGCCGGAAAAGTCAGTTCATTGTATTATCAGACATATCGTGTAAGACAGGGCGATATGATAGGCATTATTGCAGACGAGTACGGTGTGACACAGGATACAATAATAAGCGTGAACAGTATCCGTCAGTCGCGTCTGCTTCAGGTTGGGCAGTATCTGAAAATTCCTTCAATGCCCGGAATCCTTTACACCGTCAAAAATGACGGTGAAACTCCCGAAACAATTGCAGAAAAATATGAAATAAGCGCTGATAAGTGTGCAAAAGTAAACTCCGTAAAAAAAGATGCACCGCTTGATGCAGGCGTAACAATATTTGTTCCCGATGCACAGCTTGACTGGGTAACGCGTCAGGAAATTAACGGAGACCTTTTCATAAAACCAGTAAAGATCCGGTACTGGCTGTCGTCACCTTATGGATGGAGACAAAGTCCGTTTACAGGCCAGCGTTCCTTTCATACGGGTATTGATATGGCATGTCCCATTGGAACGAACGTATATGCAGCACTTTCAGGAAAGGTCTCATCTACCGGATACAGTGCTACCTACGGTAATTATATTATTATATCTCATCATTCCGGATATAAAACTTTGTACGGACATCTGAGCGCTATTCTTGTTGTTCCGGGGCAGAATGTAGACACAAATACGAGAATAGGCAGAGTGGGCAATACGGGGTTAAGCACAGGACCGCATCTTCATTTTACCGTTTTTAAAGCAGGTAAGACGGTAAATCCGCTTACGCTGCTCAAATAGAGGAAAACGGCACAAGAATCCATCCGGAACGTACCGGGTAGAAACGGAGTTTATGCAGCCGTTTTCAGTGTGTTGATCTTTTTTACGAAGAAATCAATATTGCTGAATACGAACATCAGTATGTAAGCGATTACACAGCCGGCAAATACAAGGCTTATCGCTACATCAAGATTCCGGCTGATATTTCTTGAAAAAACGAAAACAAACATAAAAAGTATCATAAGAACTCCACCGATAATCCAGTTTTTCATTGAAATAGGATTATTGAGTCTTGTGTTTGAAAAAGCAGGATCTATCGTATGGAGGATGTTTTCGATTGTATTGTCCGTGACAGGGACGGGAATTTTAAGTGGTTCACAGAGAAGTTTTTCTGCCTGTGTCATAAGTTTTACGTCCCTGCGGCATTTTCTGCAGAAAAGAAGATGTACCGTTATTTCAAACGGAATACGCTCTCCCTTGTCTAACTCCAGATACCTGTCCATGATTTTATTGCATCTTTCACTGCTCATTTTACTATTTCCTCCAGTTTTTTCCGCAGAATTTTTTTCGCACGGAAAATATGTGATTTTATTGTATTTACGGGAAATCCGGTGATTTCACAGATTTCCTGGTACGGAATGTCGTACGAGAAGTACATATCGAGGCAGACGGCATACTTTTCCGGCAGATCTGCCATTGCATCACGGACAGCGTCTCTTGTTACTTCCCTGATATGATGTTCTTCTGGAGAACAGTCCGGAGATATAATTATTTCCTCGTCTGACAGCGGGAGATATTCTTTTCGTCTGTTTACGGAATTAATTGCTGTATTGTATGCAATACGCATGAGCCACGTAGAAAAAAGCGAATTCCCCTTAAAAGATGACAGGTGTGTGTACGCTTTTATAAATACATCCTGTACAAAGTCATCCGCATCTGATGTATTTCTGAAAAAACTCATACCAAGCGCAAAGATCCGCTGTTTATTAAAACTCATAAGCCGTGCGAACGCGTTCTTATCACCTTTTAATGTCGATTTGACAAGAAGAGAATCGCGTTTTTCTATAACGGTACGCTCAATTCCGTTGAGCAGTTCATTCGCCATCTTTCTTATGAAAATCCGGATTCAATTTATAGAAAAGCAGGAACGAAATACCGACTGCAAAAGGAATAAGTCCTGCAAGAAGTGTATACGAAAAATGGTCAAGTATGGCAAATACGAGTGTAAGAATAAAACCTACAGCGGTGAGAAGTATGCCGCAAAGCAGGGAAAACGTCTTAAAGTCAAATTTCTGGGGATTATACGTTCCCGTACGTATCTGAAGTTTTGTTTCGTGATGGTGCCAGAGAATATAGAAGAAAAGTACAATTCCGCCGATCGCAATTCCGACAATAGGAACAATAGCTATAATTATCTGTGCTGCGTTTGAAGCTGTTTCATTCATAAATGACACCTCGTTTTTCCGGTCTAAAAATTAGACACTGTGTTTTAAAGAAAGTTGCATTTATTCCAGAAAGATATAATCAGAGAAATAGACTGCGGTGATTTTTCCCAGTGAAAAACGTGCATTGAGTTCTTTCAGCAGATCCCTCTTGATTTTTTCTTCACTCATGGAGCGGAGTTCTTTTTCCGTATACTGGGCAAAATATTGTGCAATGAGTGCTTTCATGGCAGTACTTTTCCGTGCAAGTTCTTCATAAAATTCCGTATCACCTTCAGGATAGGAAAACCACGGTGTAACCACTACAGGTATTCCCGTATCGTCTTTTTTCTTGTCAGGTTTTGTTACTGCACGTATGTGTCCGAGTCCGGTGAAGGCTGCAAGCTTTCCTTTGTCCGGACTTGTCATGTTTGTTACCATTCCGGGCTCCGGATCAGCTGTGCGCAGATTTTTTCCCGGTTTTGCCGTTTTCAGGACAAAAGAAACGCCGGTGACAGCAAGAATAAAAACTGCAAGTGATACTGCCGTAATGCCGAGTATCCTGTTCAGGTTTATCTCCATATTTTTCACTGTACCAGATACGGAGTAATGAGGGCAAGCGGTTTACCGGTTGTCCGTGCGGTTACATGAATGCCGTCATCCATCCACTTTTCATCCAGTATAAGACCTCTGTGCCTGATTTCGTTGAGCAGCGCTTTTTCAGATACAGGCAGCACATAATCCCGTTTTTCACCAAGCAGCATTGCAGTCATACGGACGGCAAGTTCTTCGAATCCTGTTTTTTCCTTTGCACTTACACACAATGCATCTGGAAACGTTATTTTCAGCTGCGAGAGGAGTACACTGTCACCGGCAAGTTTGTCTGTTTTATTAAGCAGGATAATCCTTTGCTTTTTTCCGGCTCCGATTTCATCAAGAACACTGCATACGGTTTTGTACTGGTTTTCCGCGTCGGGATCGGCTGCATCGATGACAAGAAGTTGAAGGTCTGCCTGAACAGCTTCTTCGAGTGTCGATTTAAATGCATCTATGAGCGTATGCGGCAGATTACTGATAAATCCGACGGTGTCAGTAAGGAGAAGACTTCCTCCGTCCTTAAGCGCGAGACGTCGTGTTGTCGGATCGAGTGTTGCAAACAGTTTGTTTTCTACAAATACATCCGCTCCCGTAAGCGCGTTGAGAAGACTTGATTTTCCTGCGTTAGTGTAGCCTACGAGTGCACATGTCGGTACCTGTATACGGTCCCGTCTTTTCCGCTGAGTTAAGCGTCCTGAAGCAACTGTTTTTAGTTCCTGTTTTGTCTGGTAAATGCGTTCTCGTACCTGCCGCTGATCAAGCTCAAGCTGTGTTTCTCCGGAACCTTTTGCACCGTAACTGCCGCCGCGCTGGCGTGCCATATCGCCGTACGAATGAGCTAGACGCGGAAGTGAATACTGGAGGCGGGCAAGATCAACCTGCAGTACCGCTTCATGGGTTTGTGCCCGCCGGGCAAATATACGGAGAATTACTTCCTCCCGGTCGAATACCGGAATGCCTGCAAGTTTTTCCCAGTTACGTTGTTTCGTCGGATCTATTTGAAAATCAAAAATGATACAGTCTGACTGAATTTCTTTTGCGAGATCAGCAATTTCTTCTGCTTTCCCCTTACCCATGCCGTAAGCGGGCTGTACTTCAAGACGCGTGAGTGTAAGTGCTTTTACACATTCAATTCCAAGTGTATCTACCAGACCTTTAAGTTCGGAGAGATTGTCATCCGGAACTCCGACAAGAATCGCCCGTGTCCGGCGTTCCTGTTCCTCTTTGATTTCTACCATTAATATCAGTATACTGTTTTTTTATATGAATATCACTGAAATTCAATTCAGTGTGTGCCGAAGATATAAGAGGGCTGTTATCGGCCCTGTATGGGGAAATTGTGACTTCAGGACAAAAAATTGCTGTAAGCCTTCTGACGACGGTTGTTATTTTCGCTGGTTTTTCTATTGCTGCATTTGCCGGACTATTTTCACAGATAGAAGCCCGTTTTTATGAACCTGCAAAAGTAGCAGGAATACGGAAACAACTTAACACGGTTTCAGAAAGCAGTGAAACATACATAAAAACTCTTCTTGACCGGTTTGGAACCGGCAGTGTTTCATACATACGCAATAAAGCCGTATTTTCTTACCTTTCTCCGGCGCCTGCAGATACAGATGTACTGCAGCGCACGAAAGCCACAGGTACTCTGTTTTCTGAAACACCGGGACTTGACGGCATCCGTCTTATAGATGCAAATGGCCGTAATGTTCATTTCAGCACGTATTCATCAGATATATTGAAGCAGACTGATACACTCAGAATGTATAAAAACTATGATGAGTTTAAATCCCCGTCCGGAGAAAATGAATTTCCGTATGAATCGGTTTCTGTTCCGGACACGCTTACAAGCAGTACTGAAAAATACCGTATTACATACGACGGAAAAAACAGCAGGCTTATTTTTTCATTTCCGTTTTATGATTCCTATTCAGTGTACCGTGGTTCTATGCTTTTTTATGTTAATGCACAGGATTTTGACCGCACGCTTGTCATGCAGAATCTTATTTCAATAAATAATTCATGCGTTCTTATTTCGACGTCAGACGGAAAGACCGGCGGTTTTGTATTCGGAATACCGAATGTGGGACGTGAACTTATCGAGTCAGGAATACTGCATAATTGGGAGAGCAGTTCGTCAGGCCCCGATAAGATTATTTCTGAAGACGGAACCGGCGGAAATAGTACCGGCCTGATACTTATTTCCGGCACAAAGAATGAGTTTGTCCGGATTTCAGGAGTATACAGTTCTGCTTCATTTATGATGCCGCAGAGTGTGCAGATACTTCTCCTTGTCTGCGTGTTTATTACGTCGTTCCTTATAATTTTCATGATATTCAGCCTCAGACGTGATGACATAGTCATTATCCGTGACAGAATAAAGCGCCTGCAGTTTGCACTTATTAATGAATACCTTGAAAACAAAGAGACTATCGACTGGAACGATGTTCTGCGCAAAATTGCAGGAAGACGTGAGGATGTATCGACCGAGATCCAGAAAAGTCTTGGTTTCCGGGCAAAACGTCATGCAGCGGAAACAGATGCGCTTATTACAAGAAGCTGGGATGAAATTATTAATGCACTCAGCAGTCGTACGGGAAATATACTGACTGCACCTGATAAAGCCAGCCGGCAGAATACACCGGAGGATCAGCAGGAAATCCGCAGAATGCTTGAAGAAATTCTGCGGAACGGCAGTATAAAGGTACAGGCTGTTGCTGCACCTGTTCCTGTAAGGAACCGTCCGTCTGTAATAAAACATGAAGCGGAAGCAGTTGAAGATGCAGAACCGCTTGAAGAAATTCCGGAAGCGGAGACTGCTGACGAGGCAGAAGAACTTGAAGAAATCCCTGAAGCAGAGCCCGTTGAAGATGCAGAACTGCTTGAAGAAGTACCTGAAGCAGAGCCCGTTGAAGATGCAGAACTGCTTGAAGAAGTGCCTGAAGCGGCACCCGAGGAAGATGCAGAACCGGTTGAAGAAGTGCCTGAAGCAGAGCCCGTTGAAGACGCAGAACCGGTTGAAGAAGTGCCTGAGGCAGAGCCCGTTGAAGACGCAGAACCGGTTGAAGAAGTGCCTGAAGCAGAGCCAGTGGAAGATGCAGAGACTGTTGATGTCGATGAATTTATTAAGTCAGAAAACACTCAGAATATGCAGGCCTTTTCAGAAGATTCTGTGCCGGAGATTCTCCAGTTCGGAGAACCTGTCCGTAAAACATATCATCCGGATGAAGAAGACAATGCAATTAAAAATTTTGATATAGTACCTCATCCGGATTTTTCCGGTCTTGATGAGAGTTTAACAGAAAAAAAAGCGGACGATACCCGGAACAGTGACTTACCTGTCTCAGATGAAGATATAAGTCTTGAATCATTCGGTGTAACAGACAAGACTATTGTACCGGAAGAGTTACATGAAATTCCTGCTTTCAGTTCCATTAATCCGACGGAAAATGAAGAAAACTCCGATGATGCTCCTGATTTCAATCTTGAACCGGAGATGCCTGTATTTAGTGAACTGGATAAAACAGAGGATATTGACACGCCTTCAATTGAAGAGGAAGAGAGTGATTCTGTTCCTGATGATGTCCGGCCTTTGACCGGCGAGAATGAAGTTGAACCGTTTGGTTTTACCCGGTTCGGTGCAAATAATGATAATATATATGATCTTACTCCGGTCCCGGGGGAAGTAATTGTTGAAGATAACAACGGTTTGTTCAGTATATCACCGGATATTGCATATACTGATATTGTTCAGAATCCGGTGTTTAAGAAACTTGTCGATTCGGTACTCCATTGATCCGCTGATAAAATACAGGCAGGCATTTTCAGCTGTGCTTGAGTTTTAACTGCATCTTTCCTATAATACTGTTCATGAAATATTCATCACCACTGGTTGTTCGCACCTATGAATGTGATTCATATGGCCATGTAAATAATGCTGTTTATTTGAACTATCTTGAATACGGTCGTATGGAATACCTGCATCAGATTGGATTCGACTACAAAGGTCTTGTTGCCGACGGATACTATCTGTATATCACCCATATAGACATCAGTTACAAATCTTCTGCGTTTCTTGATGACAGACTTTTAATCGACGTGGAACCGGTAAAGCTGAATATTATTTCAGGAACGTTCCGTCAGACTGTCAGAAAAGAAGACGGAACAATCTGTGCGCAGGCAGACGTAACGTGGGCAAGTGTAAAGGCCGGCCGGCCCGCGCGTATTCCTGAAAAATACGTGGTTGACGGATTGTATCCCGATGGCGACGTACGGAAAGCAGAAAGGATTAAATAATGGAAATTGTACTCAGCCGTCTTGAGAAGACGTATAAAACAGGAAGATCAACGCCTGCCGTTCACGCTGTCAGAGACATAAGTCTTACTGTTCCGTCGAACGGTATATTCGGTATCATCGGAAAAAGCGGTGCAGGAAAGTCTACGCTTGTCAGACTTATAAGTCTGCTGGAACCGCCTGACAGCGGTACCGTTTTGTACGACGGACAGCGTGTTGATAACCTGACAGGGAACGCGCTTATCCAGCGCCGCCGCCGTATCGGTATGATCTTCCAGAATTTCAATCTGTTCAGTTCACGTACGGCAGGTCAGAATATTGCATATCCGCTTGAGATATGCGGTACACCCAGACAGGAAATTGACGCGCGCGTACGGGAACTGCTTGAAATTGTTGATCTGGCAGACCGCCGTGATGCACCGATAAGCACACTTTCCGGAGGGCAGAAACAGCGCATAGCTATTGCCCGCGCACTTGCAAACAGACCTGATATTCTTTTCTGTGACGAAGCAACGAGTGCGCTTGATCCGCAGACGACAAAATCAATACTGAATCTTATACGGAAAATTCAGGCTCAGATGAATCTGACCGTTGTCATGATCACGCATCAGATGGAAGTTGTACGAGATGCCTGCAGTCTTGTTGCCGTTGTGCACAACGGCTGTGTTATAGAACAGGGAACGGTAAACGATATATTCCTGCATCCTGCGGGCGATGTGACGAAAGAATTTCTTGCAAATCTTGCTCCTGAGCCGGATGCAGCCTCTGATAAGGGCAGTATTGTCAGGTGGTCGGAAGGCGGAGGAAAATATACGCTGCGCTTTGTAAATAAACTGACCGATGAGCCTGTACTCAGCCGTATGGCGCAGAAATTTCACGTAGAATTCAATATACGTGCGGGAGGAATACAGAAACTTCCTGAAAACAGAATAGGTACGCTTATTACCGATATAACCGGCAGTCCTGATGAAGTTGAGCACGCACTGGCATATTTGAAGAGTGAAGGCGTTCTTGTCGAAGAGGATGTATGAATTTCTGCGGCAGTTTCAATATCAGGTATACTAATACAGTGTATTTTCAGGAGGAAAAATAATGGATCCGCATAAAATATTCATGCTCGTCAATGAAGCATCTCTCCAGACATTCGAAATGGTTGTGTTTTCCACCGTGTTCAGTCTTGTTCTCGGACTGCCTCTCGGAATACTCCTGTGCACAAGCGACCCTCAGTCAGGTATAAAGGCGCGTCCTGTGCTGTATCAGGTCCTTACACGGATTGTCAATGCGCTCCGTTCATTTCCGTTTATTATTCTGATGATAATTCTGTTTCCATTGTCGCGTATTATTGTCGGTACGAGCATCGGTACTAAAGCAACTATAGTACCGCTTTCAATTGCAGCGGCTCCGTTTGTAGCGCGTATAATTGAGTCAGCCCTGAAGGAAGTCGACGCAGGTGTTGTTCAGGCAGCACGTGCCATGGGATCTTCTATAATGCAGATAATATGGAAAGTTCTTATTCCCGAATCCATGCACGCCCTTATCGACGGAATAACATTAACAATTATTAATCTTATAGGGTACTCGGCTATGGCAGGCGCCATAGGCGGCGGCGGGCTGGGGGATCTTGCGATCCGTTACGGATATCAGCGTTTCCGGCCGGAAATAATGGCAATAGCGGTTGTTGTAATTCTTGTACTGGTGGAAATTATTCAGTTCATCGGAACAATGCTTTCGCACCGGGTTGCTTCCCGCCGGTAGGTTTTCAGTCTGCGGCTTTCTTTTTGTTGTATATGAATGCAGTTACTGCCATTGCAACAATGACGGTGTACCCGCACAGACTGAGCGGATCGGGAATTTGTCCGAAGGCAAAATATCCCATTAACGATGAAAAGAGAATCTGTGAGTAGTCAAAGATACTGATTTTTGATGCCGGTGCCGCATAATATGCGGCCGTAATACTGAATTGGCCGCCGGCGGCTGCAATGCCTGTCCCTGCAAGAATGAGCAGCTGCTGTACTGTCATCGGTGCAAAATGCACAATAAGAAATGGTATTGAAATCAGACAGGAGAATGCGGAAAAAAAAGTGACA
>JALNVF010000056.1 GCA_023231445.1 Treponema sp.
CTGTTTTACCGTCATAGAATCAGTAAGTGTAAAATTGGAAATTGTATTCTGCAGCGGATAGTTCATGACTGCGTCAAATTCGTTCCCCCGCAGCCACGGCAGTGAATTATGCCATATCTCCCCAATAATATAAAAATCACTCTTAAGTGCTCTCATATGTTTCTGCAGTTCCTGACAGAATACATGAGAAAGCTCATTTGCAACGTCAAGGCGGAGTGCATCAATATTGTATTCCTTTACCCACGTCTCACATACTTTCAGGAGATATCTGATTACTTCAGGATTATTCGTATTAAGTTTCGGCATTGAATCGGCAAATGCAAACGCGAAATATTTTCCGTCCCGGGAATTATCTCCCGGCTCTGCCGGAAAATCAAAATCGTTTATCATGTACCAGCCGGCATATTTTGATTTTTCCCTGTTCTTAAGCACATCCTGCCATGCAAAAAAGTCCCAGCCGGAATGATTGAAAACGCCGTCCAGCATTATTCTGATATGGTGCTTATGAGCCTCTGATACAAGATGCTTCATATCCTGCTTTGTGCCGAACGACGGATCTATCTCAAGATAATCTGTCGTATCATATTTGTGCTGCGTACGGGAAAGATTCACCGGATTCAGATAGATCCCCGTAATCCCCAGTCCTGACAGATAGTCAAGCCGGTCGGTTATTCCCTGCAGGTTTCCGCCGTATTCTTCTTCATTTGTTACGGATTGTTCCGGACCTGCCCAGTTTCTTAGCATTCCTGCAGCAGATACACCTTTACAACCGCCTGCACCTCTGCTGAACCGGGAAGGAAAAATCTGATACCATACGGTTGCCTTAGGCCAGTCAGGAGGTGTACATATATCAGCAGCATTCATCCAGGGAAACGTAAAGCAGGAAAGATTGAATGGTAATGATTTAAATTCTTTTTCTGTGTAAAAGCCGTCTTCACAGCAGTAAAACACGCCGTCATCCGCGTGCAGTTCAAAATAATACCTGCACCTCCGGAACTCCGGTTTTACAACAATACTCCACCACAGAAATTTCTGCAGTTCCTTCACTTCTGTAATTTCAATGCGGGAGCCTTTCCACTCCCAGTTTCCACCGAGTATACCGCCTGCAAACGGATCTCCCCATACAAGAAATATTTTTTTTATATCGCTGCCCGTACGGATGTTTATCGCAAGCTCTTTTTCATTAAGCGGATAACAATAATTATCAAATGCACGATGTTCAATAGCATCAAAATTCATAGTAATATCCTTATAGGTAAAGATATTACTATTATTATAATAATTAATCAACTAAAACGTTGTTATACGTATTTTATTGCATTGTAATAATACTTTTATACTATTTATTCTTATTTACAATCCGGCTTTCATATTTTCCGCTTCCGATTTCTATAAAACGGGTAAACAGCGATACTTTATTATCTGCATTCAGCGCGTTCCATATAAAATTTGTAAAATCGTCGATATTTCCCGTAATACAGACAGGCGTCGGTTCGCCTTCAAAACCCGGCAGTGGATTTCCGTTACCCATATACGTATGAATAAAATGACCGGTACCATTCTGCGGATTTTCATATGCAAACGTAAACCTGTTACAGCTTTCAGGATTGCCGTTTTCGCTTTTAAGGATAGAAAGAGCATAATTATATTTTCCGCCTTCAATATGCATGACACAGGAAATACGCGGAGTAAAATTCGGTACATCAGGTTCGAATTCACGGCTGCGGAGAGACTGTTCAAACGTCATCTGGTGATCCATTCCGTCATAAATGGTGTTCGTCTGATCACCGTTCGTCACGATCGTTTTTGTGCCAAGCACACGAACCGGGGGATATATAATAAGGCTCGGATCTTTCATTTTGGCCGGATCAAAGGCCTGTGTTCTGATCCCCTCTCCGTCAGTAACAAAAACACGGTTGCGGCTGTTTTCACTGCGGCCCATGATAAAATAGGCTGTTACCCCGTACAATCCGTCTTCCGACCGTCCGACAACAATTCCCCGTCCGGGATACTCATTTAATCTTAATTCATCCGCCAAAACTACTGGTTTCATATCAACCGCTCCTTTCTATCTATTATGATCAAAATCACTTCATTCCGCAATATAACAGTTTTAGTTATACTACATTTATTCAACATTTATTGACTAAGTTAATAAACACTGTATAATGTAAATATAGATGAAAATTGATGATTACAGGGTGCTTCTGAATCAGCGGTTTGAAAAATATTTTGATCTGTCTGATAACAGTATCTGCCATGGTAAAAAATACGATATGTCCGCTTCGTACAGAGCACGTGAAACACAAACGGTTCTTTTTAAAGAAAACGTAATGGATTTCTATGACTCAAAAGAAATCTGTCTGGTTTCATTCAATGCTGATCCGTCTTTTATCCGCACGGAACTTATCGAACTGCCGGAACTGACGCTTAAATATACAGAACCATCACGGCATCACAAATCTACCGTCATCACGCGTGTATTCGTCACCGAAGCACCTGAAAAGGATGCAGTTAAACTTATAAAACGTTTCCGTTTCAGCAAATCATTCCGTTTTTATTTCTGGGGATATGCCGAAAGTAAGACAGTCCTCGTAGACCTTGTATCCGGAAAAGTATATACAAATCCGGCAGGCCGTCAGGAAAAAAAGATTTTTGTACCCGCTTTAAACGGTCACAAATCTTAATAAAAGGAGAAGCCTGCAGATAGTAAAATAATTCTGCAGACACTTCAAATATCTATTATAAGGGGGATAGGATGAACTCACTGGTCATTCTTATTTCGGCAATTGTGTTTTTTCTGATTGCCTACATCTGCTATGGCGGTCACCTGGCAAAAAAATGGGGACTGGCAGATATAAAAGAAACTCCTGCACATCGTCTGCAGGACAATATGGATTACGTTCCTACAGACGCCCGCGTTCTTTTCGGGCATCATTTCTCATCAATTGCGGGAGCAGGGCCTATTACAGGGCCGATTCTCGCAGCTGTTTTCGGATGGCTCCCTGTATATCTCTGGATTATCGTCGGTTCTATATTCTTCGGCGGCGTTCATGATTTTGGTGCACTTGTTGCATCACTCAATAACGACGGCAAATCCATCGGAGAAATTATAAAAACAAACGTATCAAAACGTGCACAAACAATATTCAACTGGTATGCATGGGTAACAATCACACTTGTGGTTGCTGCCTTTACCGATATCTGTGCAAAAACATTCGCATATAATCCTTCTTCCGGGAATCTTACCGGTGCACAGTCCGGTACTGCGTCCATTATTTTTATTGCTCTTGCATTTCTTTTCGGATTTGCACGCAATAAACTCCACGCACCGCTTGGAGTAAGTACAATTCTGGGCGTTGTTCTCGTCGCAGGCGCAATCATTATCGGTTATTTCTGCCCGGTACTCAAATTCAGCGTAAACGAATGGCGTGTTATTCTGATTTTCTACATTTTCGCTGCATCGGTTCTTCCTGTCTGGCTGCTTTTACAGCCGCGGGACTATCTCTGTTCTTTTCTGCTCTATGCAATGATGGCAGGAGCCGTTATCGGTGTATTCGTAAAACATCCGACCGTAAACATGCAGGCCTTTACAAGCTTTACTGTCGGCAAAAGCACGCTTTTCCCTGTCCTCTTCGTAACAGTAGCATGCGGAGCCATATCAGGTTTTCACTCGCTTATTTCATCAGGCACAACGTCAAAACAGCTTGGGAAAGCAAAACCCGACGGACAGCTTATAGGGTACGGCGGAATGCTTGTTGAAGGACTTCTTGCGATAGTCGCACTCATTGTTGTCTGTTATCTGAGTAAAGACGGACTGACTGCTATTACCGACGGAAAAAAACTGGGAACGCCTGCCGTTGTATTCGCCAACGGAGTTGCAGAATTCATGAATACGTTCGGAATTAATCTGCAGCTGGGAAAAGTATTTGTTACACTTGCGTATTCAGCTTTTGCCCTTACCTCTCTTGACACAGCAACACGAATCGGACGATACCTTCTTCAGGAACTTGCAAAAGGAGCAAAAAAGCCGAATGCCGCAACAAAAGCAGCCGGAAATATGTATATCGCAACGATTCTTACTGTTGCGGTCTCCGTTATCTTCCTCGTTGCAGGTTATGCAAAAGTATGGCCGATTTTCGGTTCGGCAAATCAGCTGCTGGCCGCTCTTGCACTTCTTGCCATCACTGCATGGGTGCTGAACAAAGGAAAACATTCATTTGAAACAATCATTCCTATGATCTTTATGTTTGCCGTTACATTTACCGCACTCATACTGATGATTATAAAGAACTTCCAGCCGGGCGGATTCATACCGCTTTCTATAATTGCAATTGTACTCTTCGTTCTTGCTGTTATGCAGCTTATCGAAGCAGTCAGAGTGTTTACCCGCAAACAAGCGTAATTAAAAATACCAGGTAAAAAAAAATAAAGCGCCCTGTTCCTTTTAGAAACAGGGCGCTTTATTTTGTATACCATACAAATAAAATTTTATACAAATGTGTTTTTTATTATTTTTCCGACGGTTTTTTTCTTCCGTCAGCAACAGCTTTTACCATACGCTCACGGGCAGCTTCAATATTGTTCACCATCATAATAGGCTGCGAAGTAGCATCAAGGACATCACGCCACATTGCACCTTCCGGGTCAACAACGTTACGATGCATTGTTACCGCACTGATTGGAATATGCACGAATTTATCGTGGACAAGTCCCACAACCATTTTAGTTTTTCCCGCCATAGCTGCATGAACAGCATTGTTTCCCAGCCGCTCACAATAAATAGAATCGTTTGCCGTCGTAACCGATGCGCGGATCTGATACCCAGGATCAATATATTTAAGATTATTATGAAAATGCTGATCCTTAAAATACTTCGTAATCTGATCCCGCAGATAAATACCGATATCCGCAAGTTTGATATTTCCCGATGCGTCTTTCTGATTCGTCTTTGTAAGCAGTTCCTGGCCTGCACCTTCAGCAACAATAATAACCGCATGATGACGTTCTACAAGACGATTTTTCAGATTTTCAAGCAGACCGTTCGGTCCGTCCAGATCAAAAGGCACTTCCGGGATTAAACAGAAGTTAGCTTCGTGAGAGGCAAGCGCTGTTGCAGCCGCAATAAAACCCGATTCGCGTCCCATAAGTTTTACGATACCAATTCCGTTAATCTGGGAATGCGCTTCCATATGTATTGAAGCTACAGCTTCCTTTGCCCGTTCAACCGCAGTTTCAAAACCGAACGAGCGGTCTATGAACTGAAGATCGTTATCGACTGTTTTCGGAATACCAATAACCGAAACTTTGAGTCCTCTTTTGTCCACTTCGTTCGCAATATCAAGTGCACCGCGCTGCGTACCGTCACCGCCGATAATGAACAGCATATTGACGTCCGTTTTTTCAACACAATCGACAATATCGGCTACACGTTCACCGCCACCGCGGCTTGTTCCAAGAAAAGAACCGCCGATTTTATGAATCTCATCAACATTATCAGGGGTAAGTTCTATTGTTCCGAATCCTTCATCTGCAAAAAAACCTTTAAATCCGTACTGAAAACCAAGAATGCGGCGTACACCGTAGCGGTTATACAGACAACGGACAATGGCACGAATTACATCATTAAGTCCCGGGCACAGACCTCCGCACGTACAAATACCGGCTTTAACATGTTTCGGATCAAAATAAATAAACTCGCGAGGTCCCGCCTTCTGCATAAGATTTGATGATGTCTGATCATCCTGATCTTTGCCGCCGTATACATTCACCCGGTAACGTACGCATGAATCATCTTTTACATAATTTGCACGATAATCACCTACTACTGTTGAAAGCTGAATCGGAGACTGAACTTTGCACGGTCCCAATGTTTCGATGGTAAAATCGTATTTATCTGCTGCCATAAGTACTCCATAAAAACCACATTTATCAAATATGAATGAACAGAATACTCTGTTTATTCTATATAAGGCAGAATATCCATAAAATTGGATTTATTCAATAGTATTAAACAATTTTCAGAAGTCTTATATTTTTTTTTCACTGAAAAATGTATATATTGTTAATTGAAGTATATTTTTTACAGGAGTTAACATGTCTAAAGGTGCTAAAAAAGCGATTATCATTATCGCTGTTATTGCGGCAGTTGTGCTTTTGCTCGTCCAGTGCGGAGCAGGTACTTACAATAAAATGGTCACAATGGATGAAGATGTAACAAGTCAATGGGCGGAAGTCCAGAATCAGTATCAGCGTCGGTATGATCTTATCCCGAATCTTGTTGCAACAGTCAAAGGGTATGCATCACATGAAAGCGACGTATACACTCAGGTTGCTCAGGCACGTTCACAGGCCGGCGGAGTCGTAAAGGTAGATGAAAAAATTCTTACTGATCCACAGGCTTTTGCCAGATACCAGCAGGTACAGGACCAGCTCGGCAGCAGCCTTCAGCGGCTGCTTATGGTAACGGAAAATTATCCTGAATTGAAGGCAGACCAGAATTTTCTTGCGCTTCAGGACCAGCTTGAAGGAACGGAAAACCGTATTACTGTTGCACGGAACCGTTTCAATACTTCTGCAAAAACGTACAACTCCTTTATACGGACCTTCCCGAACAACTTTATCGCAAACATGTCGAACTTTGAAAAAAAGCAGTACTTTACGGCGTCTACAGATGCACAGTCTGCTCCTAAAGTTCAATTTTAAGGGATACGACGATGAAAACTAAAACGATGCTTAAAAAACTGAAGCTTTCGCAAAAAGATTTCGAAGAGATTTCCGAAGCGGTTAAAAAAGCAGAAGTCAGAACAACCGGTGAAATTGAAACGGCTGTTACGGCAGAAAGTGCGCACTATGCATTCTGGGAACTTCTTGCTTCCGTATGCATTTCAGTACTCATTTTTGCAGTACTGCTGCCTTTTGCAGGAAAAATCAACAGTGTATACGAACGTATTACCTGGACACAGCGTATATGGGCGCTTCCTGCGTTATACGGGTTCGTTTGTTTTGCTTCAATTGCTGCATCGTTTTATCTTTTCAATATTCCGGCTCTTGACCGTATTGTAATTCCGAAAATTGTCCGTAATGCCAGTGTCACACGCCGGGCAATGCGCCATTTTTCAGAAAGCGGCGTATATGAAACAGCAGAGCATTCAGGTATACTGATATTCGTTTCATACATGGAAAGACAGGTACGTATTATTGCCGACCGCGGTATTTCTGAAAAGATTTCGCCCGATCTGTGGAAAATTATTTCAGACGGACTCGCTGCCGACATCAAATCAGGAAATGCAAAAACAGGATTTATCAGCGCGGTCGAAAAATGCGGAGATCTGCTTGCACAGAATTTTCCTGCTCATGACGAAAATCCGGACGAGCTTCCCGACGGTCTTACTGTACTGGAGGATTCAGAATGGTATTAATAAATAAAGTTATTACCCGACGGACACGCAGCAGCAGACTGGCAGCCGCATTCATACTATCAGTATTTACTGCTGTTTTTCCGGCATTTTCGCTTGATATCCCGGCACTTACAAACAGAGTCATGGATGAAGCGGATATTCTTTCCGCCAGTGAAAAATCGGAACTGTCGGACTATCTTGAGTCACTTGACACGACCACCGGTATTCAAATTGCGGTACTTACCATTCCGTCTCTGGAAAGTGAAGATCTGCAGGGATACAGTGTACGTGTTGCACAGGCATGGCGTCTTGGTGAAAAAGGGAAGGACAACGGTGCACTTCTGCTCGTTGCAATGAACGAACACAAAGTACGCATAGAAGTCGGCTACGGTCTCGAAGATAAACTTACGGATGCTAAATGCGGTCTTATTATCCGCAATGTAATTACACCGGCATTTCGTTCAGGTGATTACGGGAAAGGCATTATCAAGGGCGTAAAAAACATGGGTGGCATCGCTTCCGGCAACGCCGCGCTGGTTACAAAGAGCGTAGCGACCGGCGGCAGCGAACCGACTGATAATGATACACTTGCTGCACTTTTCTTCGGATTAATTTTCCTTTTTGTCTGGCTTATGGTTATTCCGGGCATGACGGGCCGACACCACTGGTGGCTCCCGTGGCTTCTGTTCCCGATGTTCGGAGGCAGATCCCGCTCATGGCATGACCATCATAACGATTTTACCGGCTTTGGAGGCGGTGGATTCGGCGGGGGCGGCGGTTTCTCAGGAGGGGGTGGCAGTTTCGGAGGCGGAGGCGCGTCAGGAGGCTGGTAATGTCAGAGGATTTTACATCCGTGTAAAATCCTCTTCTTCACCATTTCTTCCCGCTTTTCCATTTTGTTCTTTCCATTGCCGATTTTCTTTTTTTACACTAAACTGTCAGTATGTCTTACGAAGTAACGGTAGCACCTTTTTTTACAAAATGGTGCTACACAAATCCGGACATCCTGTCCTGTATTGAGGTAATCTCATGTCTTACGAAGTAACCGCTACACGGCGACGGCCGCAGCATTTCGATGACCTTATCGGACAGGAATTTGTTGCAGAAACACTCAAAAACTCTATTACTTCAGGGCAGATTGCCCATGCTTATCTTTTTTCCGGACCCCGGGGCTGTGGAAAAACATCTACTGCAAGAATTCTTGCAAAGGCACTTAACTGCGAAACAGGGCCGACCCCCTCTCCGTGCGGAACATGCACACACTGTCAGGAAATCACAAAAGGTTCCAGTCTTGACGTTATAGAAATAGACGGTGCATCTAATACAAGCGTTAATGATGTCCGGCAGATAAAAGACGAAGTAATGTTTCCTCCGAATTCTTCCCGCTATAAAATTTACATTATTGACGAAGTCCATATGCTCTCAACAAGCGCTTTTAACGCGCTTCTGAAAACAATTGAAGAGCCGCCGCCGTATGTTGTGTTTATTTTTGCAACAACTGAGCTGCAGAAAGTACCGGCAACTATAAAAAGCCGCTGCCAGCAGTTCAACTTCCGGCTTGTCTCCGTCGAAAAAACAAAAAATCTGCTCGCTGATGCTGCAAAAGAACTCGGTATTCAGGCAGACGATGAAGCGCTTTACTGGATCGCGCGGGAATCAACAGGTTCAATCCGTGACGCTTACACACTCTTTGATCAGGTAACGGCGTTCAGCGACGGACATATTACGTATGATAAAATCCGCGACAAACTCGGTCTGGTCGGTGTAGACAGTCTTAATGACTTATTCGAAAAATGCGCCTCGGGTAACCCCGGCGACGCTCTTATCGTACTCGACGGATATCTGCAGTCGGGAATCTCAATAGAACAGCTCATTTCAAACAGTGCAAACTATATCAGAAGCCTTCTACTCATAAAAAATGGAGTTACGAAAGAATCTCTGCTCGGTAATGCTGCAGAGCGATACAGTCCTGACGTACTCAAAACGTGGAATACAATTCAGACAGAACGTGCGCTTTCTCTTTTTCTTCAGCTCTACAGGGATATCCGGTACTCGCTTTCTCCCCGTTATGAACTCGAACTTGCATTCAGCCGGCTTTGCTGGCTTTCACAATACGTATCTCCGGCAGAAGTAAAAACAGCCATTGATTCGGCTCATGCACTACTCTCAGGGACGTCTACGGTTGAACCGGATGCTTCACAGGCAGTCGCTGTAAATAATCAGGGTTCCAAAGAATCAGCAGCGAACATTCCGCCTGCCGCTGAGCAGGAAATACCGGAACAGCCTGTACAGCATACAACATCAGACGTGCAGAATATTCCTCATTTTTCCGCACTTGACGAAATACCGGAAAAAAGTCCGCCGCCGGCAGATATATCGGAGCAGGGACAGAACCACCCTTTTCCTGATGGCGGAGCCCTGCCGCCTGAACAAACAGTGGCAGCCGGGAATATCCGGAATACATCAGACACCAATATTCAGGCTTCATCCGTTAGTCCCGCTGGATCTCCTGTAAACACAGCGGATACCTGGTCAAATACCGATATTCCTCCGGACGGAGAATATACTCCCGACGATGAAATAATGACGGATAATTCCGACGTACAGGAAGAAGAAACAGACGAACCCGTGTCCGCAGAAGAAGCATCCCCGTTTCCAGATGATTCCGCAGATGAACATCAGTCTTTACCTGACCCCCAGCAGACGGCATTATATACGACTGCCGACGGACGCTCTGTTACAATTGCACAGCTGCGCGGCACCGTTACTGCACAGTTATCGGTAAACGACGCCATGACGGCATCTGCCCTGATGCAGACGCTTTCCTGGACTGTACAGAACGATACTATAACTGCACAAATTGAATCACCTTATCAGAAAGCCAGACTCGAACAGCACAGTACTGATATTTCGGGAATTCTTACTAAAATGTGCGGACGATCATTAAATTTTATAGTAAATTTAAAAGAAACAGTTACTGTTGTTCAGTCCCATGAAATACCTCAGCAGATAAAAATTATCTGCAGCGTATTTAAAGGAAGTATTACTGGAGGAAAAAAATGAATCCGTTTGAATTATTGCAGAATACAGCCAGACTCAAAGAAGAAGCAGAAAAAATGCAGACGGAACTTGCCGCAATGACAGCGGAAGGTTCGTCCGGAGGAAAAATGGTAACTGTTTCCATCAACGGTAAGATGGAAATGACTAATATCCATCTTGATCCCGTCTGTGTTGATAACCGCGATGTCAAAATGCTCGAAGATCTTATAATTGCAGCACATCACGACGCGGTAACGAACATGCAGGAGCAGATAAAAGCAAAAGCTGGTCCGTTTCTTCAAGGTATGAACATTCCGGGTCTCGGCTTCTGATATGAATATACTCGATGAACTAATCGATTCTTTTTCCCGACTTCCCGGTATCGGGAAAAAAAGTGCCGCACGTATCGTCAATTCTCTTCTGAAAGCAAACGATACGTATATTCAGCGTTTTGCGGAACAACTTGCAACACTGCAGGACAGAATAAAACCCTGTTCGGTATGCGGCGCGTGGACAGAAAACGACCCCTGCCCGATCTGCTCTAACCAGATGCGGGACAGGGCAAGTATCTGTGTCGTTGAACAGCCGCAGGATGTTCAGACAATAGAATCGGCTCATGAGTATAACGGATTATATCACGTACTTGGAGGAGCTATTTCGCCTATTGATGGAATAGGTCCGGATCAGCTGAGAATAGCAGCGCTTCTGTCGCGCGTAAAAGACGGTAATGTAAAAGAAATTATAATAGCGACAAACCCCACAGTAGAAGGAGATACAACGGCACTTTATCTGCAGCAGATTCTTTCAAAACAGACCGGTTTAAAATTAACACGTCTTGCATCCGGCATTCCTGTCGGCGGAGACCTTGAATACACGGACAAGCTCACGTTAATGCGCAGTTTCAGAGGCAGGACACAAATACTATAAAACTGAACAAAACAGTAAACCGACAAAAAAAACACGCGTCATAATAAACGCGTGTTCATTTATACGTATATCAGTTCTATCTTAACAAACTTAAAACGTTCTGGCTTGACTGGTTAGCCTGTGCGAGCATCGCAGTTCCTGCCTGAGAAAGAACATTGTCTTTTGTAAAGCTGACCATTTCTTTTGCCATATCAGCATCGCGGATACGGCTTTCAGAAGCCTGAAGATTCTCAGCACCAACATCGAGACCTGAAACAGTCTTTTCAAGACGATTCTGGTAAGCGCCGAGATCAGCACGCTGTTTATTAAGTTTCTTCATAGCCTCATCAAGAGTACCGATCGCGCGGTTAGCCTCTTCAGGAGTTTCAAGACTCATAATTGATTCATCTCCGGCGCTGCGGAGACCGAGGGCTGCAGCAGACATAGTACCAACATAAACCTGTGAGCGCTGATCCATGTTCGCTCCAATATGGAACCACAAAGAAGCCGTAACAGAATTTTCTCCTGTCGGACGTGCATAACGGCCTGTAAGCATATTCATACCATTGAACTGAGCGGTACTTGCAATGCGGTCTACTTCTGCGACAAGCGAAGAAACTTCAACCTGAATCTGCATACGGTCTTCAGCACTGTAAATTCCGTTCGATGACTGAACTGCAAGTTCACGAATACGCTGAACGATGTCGTTTGTCTCCTGAAGATATCCCTCTGTCGTCTGAATGAAAGAAATGCCGTTCTGTGCGTTCGTGGAAGCCTGATTCAAACCGCGGATCTGTGCACGCATTTTTTCTGAAACCGCAAGACCTGAGGCATCATCACCAGCACGATTAATTCTCATACCAGAAGAGAGCTTCTCCATATCCTTCTGTTTTGAGAGTTCAGTAATTCCCTCAGAACGCTGAGCAAACATAGCGCTCATATTGTGATTAATTACCATATAATTACTCCTTAAAGATTAGGTATATCCGACAAACCACACCAGGCTTGTTTCCCGGGTTCTACCACCCTATACCTTAACTATCGGAAACTGGCAAAAAGACTTAAGCGTTTTTTGTTTTATTTCGGTTCATATTTACAACAGACAGAACATCCGGTTATGACAACATGCTTTTTCCCGTCTTTTGTTCTGTTAAATAAACGTGCCACGAGATGGCCGTCAAGGGGTACGGTTTTATGGCACGCCGGACATATCCGGTGTATTCCCGGTTCACAACGCGGATAACAATGCGGACAGCCATAAATAATGCACCGTTGATCATTTACCGTCATTGGACGGAACACTTTTGAAAAAAGTTCTTCCCCCGGTAAAAGCGGTGACCCGCACAAAGGACAATTAACAAAAGCATGATGCGAAGCTGCTGCAGAACTTTTCCTGTTTCTGTTATTTTTTACAAAATAGTGCAGCGCAGCAATAATAATAACCACAGCCACTGCCATGAAAATATAGTCTAACATATGCCGGAATTATACAGTATCGGGATGGAGATGTGTAGTAAAAATTATAAACCTCCGGGCGAGTGTAGATTTTTAACAGTTTGGAATTATTAATTATTTTCACGTTACAGTTGTAAATGACCGCAATTTCCATTATTATATCATCATGAATATAATTGTTGTCGGCTCGGGCGGACGCGAACACGCCATCTGCTGGAAACTCGCTGAAAGTCCGCTCGTAGAAAAGATTATCGTTATTCCCGGAAACGGTGGAACTGCAAAAGAAAAAAAATGCAGAAACATTGATATATCTTCCTGCACGTATATTAAAGATGACGGTACATCTCCATATGTGCAGATTGCAAAACACGAAGAATGTATCATGGCCGTTATCGGTCCCGAAGATCCTCTTGCAGAAGGACTGGCGGATGTATTCTGGGCTGCCGATATTCCATGTATCGGCCCAAAAAAGGCGGGAGCACAGCTCGAAGCCAGCAAAGACTTTGCAAAATCGTTCATGCGGAAATACTCAGTAGCGTGTGCCGCAAGCGAAACATTCACCGATGAAGAAAAAGCAAAGAACTATATAAAAAAACACGGAGCACCTGTCGTTATAAAGGCCGACGGACTTGCAGCAGGAAAAGGTGTTACTGTTGCAGCTACAGAGGAAGACGCACTTGCTGCGGTTACCGATATTATGGATTCAGGACGGGTGGGTGAAGCAGGTAAAAAAATCGTCATAGAAGACTACCTCGAAGGTGTAGAAATTTCTGTACTTGCTGCAGTTTCAGTTACACAGGAATCGGCTAAAAAAGAAGCCTCACGAATTATTCCTTTTGTACCTGCCCGTGACCACAAACGTCTTAAAGACAGAGGTCAGGGTCCTAATACAGGCGGAATGGGAGCTGTATGTCCGCTGTCTGACGTTACAGATGAAATAATGGCACAATTCAGGCGGGATATACTTACACCAACGCTCAAAGGCCTTATTGCGGAGAAATTCGACTACAGGGGATTCATTTTTTTCGGCGTTATGCTCACAAAGGACGGTCCAAAACTGCTTGAATACAACGTCCGGCTGGGAGACCCTGAAACACAGGCTGTTCTGCCTCTTGTAGATTTTGATTTTGCAGCTATGTGCTGCTCTATTATTAACGGTACACTCGGACAGTTCGACTTTAAATGGAAAACAGGATACGTAGTTGCTCCATGTATAGTTTCAGGCGGATACCCGGGAAACTACATAAAAGGAAAACCTATCACCATACAGAAAAAACTGCTTGAAGACAGCGGTGCTAAAGTGTTCATCGCAGGCGCACAACTTGACCGGCGCACGACATCCTCAGATCCGAATGCAACAGGGTTAGTCACAAGCGGAGGACGGGTACTCGCATGCAGTACATATGGAAATACATTTGAAGCAGCATGGAAGAAAGCATACGAAGCGGTAAGCGCAGTTCATTTTGACAACGAATTCTACCGTAAGGACATAGGGCTTCCCGGCGCTGCAGAATCAGGAAAACTGTAACAAAAAAGAGCCGCCAGCCGGAGAGGGGTTACATGTCTCCGGCAGACGGCAGAATTTATAGACAGCGCTTTACAGCGCGGCTATGCAGTAATCTTCACAAGTCAGGCGGCACGAATGGCACCCCCTGTGAAACAGAAAAATCACTACAGAAATATTTCACTGCAGGATTTTCCTGCAGCGGAAGAGTGACTTAGATGTCACTCTTCCGTCCGTTCTAGTCTTCCTCGCTCTGAAGAGCTGCATACCCTTCTTCACCAGTGCGGACTTTTACAACATTTTCAACGTTGTACACAAAGATCTTTCCATCACCAATATGACCGGTATACAAAGCTTTCTTTGCCGCTTCAATAACGGTGCGTACAGGAACTTTGCTGACAACAACTTCAACCTTGATTTTCGGCAGAAGATTAATATCGACTGGCGCACCGCGGTAGTATTCGCTGGCACCTTTCTGCATACCACAGCCCATAACGTTAATGACTGTCATACCTGTTATACCAATCGTATTCATGGCAGATTTCAACTGATCAAACTTATTCTGTCGTGTAACAATAACAACTTTCGAGAATTTCGCGTTTGCAGCAGCTTCGCTTGTTACCGTTGTTACCGGGACAGCCTGTGCTATCGGAATCTCTACACCAGCTTCCCTTGCCTGTTCCATAACAGCAGGAGTATACTGCGGCATGAAATCCGCATACCCGCTTACCAGTCCGTGCTCAGGAAGATCAAGACCTCCGATCTCTTCTGCAGCAGAAACGCGGAGTCCGACTGTTTTGTCTTCAATCTTAAAGACGATCCAGATCGCAACGCCTACAAATGCAGCAACAGAAACTACACCGACAAGCTGTACAAGGAAACTGCCCCACTGGCCTGTCGTAAAAAGACCGCCGTCGCGGGCAAAAAGACCTACAGCAAGTGTTCCCCATGCACCGTTTACACAGTGAACAGAAACAGCGCCGGCAGGGTCATCAACTTTAGCAATCCTGTCAAAGAACTCAACACTGAATACAACGAGTGCGCCGGCAACGATACCGATAAGCGCTGCTGCCCACGGATCCACCGCAGAACAGCCTGCAGTAATTGCAACAAGACCGGCAAGTGAACCGTTCATTGTCATAGAAACATCCGGTTTACCGTAGCGGACCCACGTTACGCACATCGTAGTTACGGTAGCACATGCTGCAGCAAGGTTTGTTGTCATATAAATATTGCTGACATCAAGAGCCTGTGCAACACTGCTTAAACCATATGAAGATGCAGGATTAAATCCGAACCACCCGAACCAGAGAATGAATGTTCCAAGACAGGCAAGCGTAATTGAGTGTCCGGGGATAGCAACAGGCTTTCCCTTTTTGTCATATTTACCGATACGCGGACCAAGGATTGCAGCACCAACAAGGGCGCAGATACCACCGGTCATATGAACAGCCGTTGAACCAGCATAATCACGGAATCCTGTCCATCCGAGAATTGTAAGCTTTGAAAGCCAGCCGCCGCCCCATATCCAGTGTCCTTCAATCGGGTAAATAAGAGCACTGATTACGATTGAATAAATAATATATGACTTGAATTTGGTACGCTCAGCCATAGCACCGGAAACAATAGTTGCCGCTGTTGCACAGAACATTGTGTTGAACACCATGTGTGACCATGTCGGAACATTTCCGAACATACTCTGTGAACCGAGTTTTGCACTGAATAAATCGATACCACCGAAGAATGCATTCGACGCACCGTACATAATTCCGTAGCCGATGATCCAGTATGCAGGTGTACCACAGGCAAAATCCATCATATTTTTCATGACGATATTGCCGGCATTCTTTGCACGGGTCAAACCTGTTTCAACCATTGCAAAACCAGCCTGCATAAAATATACCAGTGCGGAGCCGATCAGCAGCCACATGGTATCCAGTTCCAAATTCGGGAAATTTTCCATAAAGTTCCTCCTCTTGTTAATAAAAAAAAGGCACGTTAACAGGAAACTCCGCTCAGGAGTTTCAGATATTAACGCACCTCATTGTGCCAAAATACAAAATATTACGGGACAGAATGTTCCGCCGATACAGAGGGAACTCAGACAGGATAATTCATCCGTGTCAGAACAGTTCCCTCCCTTTCAAAAAAACAGTACTATTTTCTGACTCAGACTCTGAAAAGCAGATCTTCATACGACGGGAACGGTTTATAATCCTCGCCGATAAGAGGTTCAATTTCATCCGCAGCAGCACGGGCTTCCGCCATTGCCGGAATAACGGACTTGGCATATGCCTGAGCGCATTCCATAGCATCAGCATTCTTCTTTGCTGCAAGATGCTTCTTTGCAAGTTCATCTGCTTTCTTTGCAAGCTCATCAGTGAGTCCGTCAAGTTTCTTAAGCAGGTCAGTTTCCGCAGAGCATTTTGCGCCCGGTACTACACTCTTTACATCAACAGCAGTTTTGCTCACTGCTGTCATATATTTAAATGACGCAGGAAGTATGTCTTTATTGATCATTTCAAGCATTGTCTCAACTTCAATGTTAAGAACCTGACAGTATTTTTCAAGCTTTACTTCATAATGGCTCTTCATCTCAATATCAGTGTAGATGCCCATCTCAGTGTAAAGTTTAACATTCTTCGGCTTCAGATATTCTGCCATTGCCTCAGGTAACGTCTTAAGGTTGAGCAGTCCGCGCTTTTCAGCTTCAGGAATCCAGCCTGCATCGTATCCGTTACCGTTGAAAATAATTCTTCCGTGAGCCGTTATCTCGCGTTTTACAAGTTCCTGCAGTTCTTTATCAAAATCAACAGCACCTTCAAGCTCATCGGCAAACCCTTTTAGCACGTCCGCTACGATTGCGTTAAGCGCAGTATTCGGACCGGAAATGGAAAGTGATGATCCGACAGAACGGAATTCAAACTTGTTTCCGGTAAAAGCAAACGGAGATGTCCGGTTGCGGTCAGTAGTATCCTTCGGAATCGGAGGAAGAACATCGACACCGATTTTCATCTTCTGTTTCGTTATATCGTTATACGGAGTTCCGTCTTTTATTGATTTAAGAACAGCTTCAAGCTCTTCGCCGACGAACATAGATATGATTGCCGGCGGTGCCTCGTTCGCACCAAGACGATGGTCGTTCCCGGCACTTGCGACGGAAATACGGAGCAGATCCTGATTCTCGTCCACCGCTTTAATAACAGCTGTCAGGAAAAGCAGGAACTGTGCGTTTTTACGTGGTGTATCACCCGGTTCAAGCAGGTTCTCGCCTTCGTTTGTAGACATGGACCAGTTATTATGCTTTCCGCTTCCATTGAGTCCGGCAAACGGTTTTTCATGAAGCAGGCACACAAGACCATGTTTGCGTGCAACTTTTTTCATTATTTCCATTGTAAGCTGGTTCTGATCTGCAGCAAGATTGGTCGTTGTAAAAATCGGCGCCATCTCGTGCTGAGCAGGAGCAACTTCATTATGCTCGGTCTTTGCAAGAATTCCAAGCTTCCACAGTTCATTGTTAAGGTCTTCCATGTATTCAACAATTCTCGGTTTGAGAGCTGCAAAATACTGATCGTCCATTTCCTGTCCTTTAGACGGTTTTGAACCAAAAAGTGTACGGCCGGTTATACGGAGGTCTTTGCGCTGATTATAAAGTTTTTCGTCAACAAGGAAATATTCCTGTTCCGGACCAACAGTCGTTGCTACGTGTTTAACGTTTGTATTTCCGAACAGATGCAGAATACGGATTGTCTGTTTGCTTAAAATTTCCATTGAACGGAGAAGTGGTGTCTTTTTATCAAGAGCTTCACCCGTATATGAACAGAATGCCGTAGGGATGCACAGAGAATGTTCCTTTACGAATGCATATGCAGTCGGATCCCAGACAGTATAACCGCGTGCCTCGAATGTAGCACGACGTCCGCCGGACGGGAATGACGATGCATCAGGCTCACCTTTCACAAGTTCCTTTCCGCTGAATTCCATAATGACTCCACCGTCTTTTGTCGGTGAAATAAAACTGTCGTGTTTTTCTGCAGTAATACCGGTAAGCGGCTGGAACCAGTGTGTGTAATGAGTTGCGCCTTTTTCAATAGCCCACTCTTTCATAGCATGAGCAATCTGATTTGCAACATCCAGTTCAAGCGGAGTTCCGTCTTCAAGCGTTTTCTTCAGCGCCTTGAATGTTTCTTTAGGCAGACGCTCCTGCATGACTTTCTGATTGAAAACCATACTTCCGAATACTTCGGGTACATTCGGCATTGTAACCTCCTATCTGACCTTATAAAAACTTTTTAAACAA
>JALNVF010000057.1 GCA_023231445.1 Treponema sp.
CAGTCTGTCTATCTCATTCTGTGTAAGCTCGCGGTCTGCCTGAACAAGCCTGTCTATTTCAGCCTGGGTCAGTATTTTTCCACCTTTCGCCTTTTCTGCTGCAATTTTAGCATCTTTATCTTTCTTTGCCTTTTCCGCTGCATCAGAGGCTTTCTTTTCTGCTTCCGTCATAAGCTCTGTTACGATTTTCCGGTGAATTTTATCGACGCATTTCTCATAGTTTCGGACACCTGCCTCTCGTGCATATTCCTCTGCAATCATAAGCAGAGCCTCTTTTGTATATTGCACCTGATTCTTCTGCAGTCCGTTCTTTGCAAGGTTCTTCGGTATAAGATACCGGCGTGCAATTTCCAGTTTCTCCTGATCAATGTATCCGGGAAGCTGTATAATTTCCGCCCGGTCAAGAAGAGGTTCCGGAATAGAATCAAGCGTATTCGCAGTAAGAATAAAAAATATATCAGAAATATCAAACGGAAGATCCAGATAGTTGTCGCGGAAAGCTACATTCTGTTCAGGGTCCAGTACCTCCAGCAGTGCGCTTGCAGGATCTCCCTGGTAACTCTGTCCCATCTTGTCAATCTCGTCTATCATAAATACCGGTGCACGGGTTTTTGTGATTTTTAACCCCTGGATTATTTTCCCCGGCAGCGCACCGATATATGTTCGTCTGTGACCTTTAATCTCTGCTTCGTCACGCAGACCGCCGACAGAAAAACGGAAAAACGGTTTGTTCATTGCATCGGCGATCGAATGTCCTACACTTGTCTTGCCAACTCCCGGAGGCCCCACGAGAAGCAGTATTGACCCTTTCGCATCCTGCTTAAGCTTTCGTACAGAAAGGAATTCCATAATCCGTTTCTTTACGTCATCAAGCCCAAAATGATCCCGTTCAAGTATTTTATGGGCAGCAGCAAGACTGTAATTTTCGACCGGCTGATCATTCCAGGGCAGCTGTGTAACAAGCTCAAGAAAGTTACGAGTACCTATATATTCGGCGGAATTGGGATCCATAAGGTTAAACTTTTCCAGTTCATCTTCAACCGTTTCCTTTATTTCACCTTCAAAATGAAACTCATCTATTTTCTTCTTGAATTTCAGATAATCGGATTCATTTCCTTCTGCGTCAGTACCAAGTTCTTCCTGTATCGATTTCATCTCTTCACGGAGGAAATATTCGCGCTGATTTTTCTCGACTTTTTCGTTAAGTTCGTTCTGAATTTTTTTCTGGACACGCAGCAGTTCCTGTTCTTTTTTTATGTACACAAGAACCTGCTCCATACGCTGTCGTACATTGAGCATTTCAAGGACTTTCTGCTGTTCATTTTTATCAATATTGAGTATTGATGCGATGAAGTCCGCAATTTTTCCAGGATGATCGATATTTACCATATTAAGACGCATTTCTTCGGAAAAAAGTGGATTATTTTCAGAGACTTCCTTCATTTCGCTGATAAGTGCACGAGTGAGTGCTTTTACTTCAAAAGTATCGTCTTCCTCGTCGTCAAGATATTCTACAGCCGCTGCTATCGGTGCTGACGAATGAAGTGCCTTACGAATACGGAAACGCTTAAGTGTCGAAATAAAAACATTGAGACCGCCGTCCGGCAGGTTGATTTTTTTGATTATACGTGCCACTGTACCAACTTCATGTAAGTCGTCTATGGACGGAGTTTCTGCTTCATTTTTAAGCATACAGATGCCGATATACCCATCACCGGCATAGGCCTCATCAATCACTTTCGTATCGTCAGATGAGTTTATCATAAGTGGTGTAAAAATACCCGGAAATATAGGACGGCCCTGAAGTGGAATAAGAAGCAGTTTTACGGGCAAAGTCTGATCAGCAGGAAGTATATCTCTGCTGTCTGAATTTCCCCCCTCCTTTTTATCAGCATTTACAGTGCTGCTGTCACCGGCAGATTCTTTTTTCTCAAGGACAGCATCAGCTTCGTCCAGAGAAACCGGCATGCTCTGATCTTCTGTATTGATATTAATGTCTGTATCTTTCTTTGTCATATATTTAATATACCCTCTAATAACAGAATAAGGCAAGTTCTGAAAAAAACTCATTTTTCTGCATGTATAAGATTCGCTGATATAAACAACTCATCCTGATACCAGTCCAGAAGCAGTGAAAATATCTCATCATTATATCCCGGACATGACGCTTTTATTTTCCATACGGTGCCGGAAATCATACCGCTATCTCCGATATCTGTAAGAAGTCTCCATGTTCCATTGTATAGAACAAAAAACGCTGTTTTTGAGGTAATATCTTCCCCTGTTACTGCATCGTAGGCATGAGGTTTTACGGTAAGCGGACGACTTGCACCTTTGAGAAAATCACATTGAATAAGCTGGCTCTTTTTTGTTACGGAAAATGATTTCCACCACACATACGGCCCAGCCACGACTTTTATACGATAACTGCCCGGTTTGAGGAACACCGTTTTTATTGTATATGTTCTGACCTTTACAGACTGCCGTGCCCCCCCTGTATCATCCGCCGTTTTTTCCTTCTGTTCCGTGAAAATTCTGCGGGAACCTCCAATTTCGGGAATATCAGTACCGTCGTTTTCAAAGAAAAATGCACGAACAGGCAGGTCTGAACCTTCCAGTGTCGAAGCAGGCATCTGCATTTGTACATCGACAGGGGTAAACAGTCTGCGCAGAATTGTACGGTGAATAAAACCGCTGTACCACAAAAAGGTGAAAGCGGCTGCTGCAGCTAACGTTATGCACGCAGCATGCTGCACTTTACGCTTTGCTATATCCTTGGGTACGAATTCAGGAAACGAAACAGTTTTCGGTGAAATAACGGCCTTTGCCAGCTGCACGCGGATCTCATGTATATCGTAATGTCTCAGATACCTCTGCACAATTTTTATAATCGGTTCAACTGACTGAAAACGATGCCGGGGATTAGACTGCATCATTTTTTTTATCAGGCTGTTCACCGTATTCGGAATTGTTTTATCTATTTTCTTCGGCGAGATATACTTTCCTTTTCTTATACGATTAAGAGTTTCCATGGAAAGCGTTCCGGGAAACGGTTTGGCGCCTGTCGTCATTTCATAAAGCATAATTCCGAGCGCATAAATATCTGCACGCTGGTCTACTTTACTGCTGTTCTCATACTGTTCCGGCGGCATATACGCTGGAGTACCAAGCGCTATTCCCGACTGCGTCAAAGACGGTTGATCAGTCTCTTTTTCTTTTTCACCGGCTATTCCAAAATCAGCAAGTTTTATCTCTGCCCTTTTTGAAATCAGTATATTCCCCGGTTTTATGTCACGATGTATAATTCCCTTGTTATGTGCGCATTTCAATGCATAACAGGCATCCTGTACGACAAGCAGTGCGAGTTCAGGAGGAAGTATTGTTTCCCGTGCAAGAAGTTTATCAAGAGCCATTCCGTCTACAAGTTCTTCCACCATATAGCGGTAGCCGCCTTCTGTAAAATAGTCGAACAGATGAACAATATATGAACTCTGAAGATCAAGAAGGATCTGTGCTTCCCGTTTAAAACGTTCCGCATTTGCGTTATTTCCGCGCGCTGTCATTTTTTTTATTACGACAAACCTTTTTAATGACGGATGTTCGGCTTTATATACGACGCCCATACCGCCATGCGCTATTACTCCGAGTATTTTGTACTTACCAATCATTGGCGGAAAAGATTCCGGCATATCTGACTCCATTCTTTATATAAAACATTAAAAACCCTGATGACTCAATAGTCATTAACAACCGAAACAATATCAATGTCGGGATTAAATTTCTTTCCCGGCAAAACGAGCGCAACATTCTGCATCTCCGTATTATGAAACTGGATAAACAACCCATCCTGGCGCAGTGCATATCGCCCCGAAACAGGACGATGCCCCGCAAGATAAACCGCATGAGCCGGACCTGTACTTCCAAGCAGCCCGTTCATTACAGCCTTAACACTTCCCTGGTCGGCTCCGGCATTTTCGGTCCATGTAAGTCCTGCAACAACTTCCGGATTCTGTCTGGCATTGATAAGTTCATCACGCGTAAATGCCCGGCGCGGCTCTGCATGTGAAATAATACATCCGGGAAAAGCCGCAATCAACGGAAGCATATCCTCACAGCAGGAAATAATATGAAGCACGTCGTCACCGTAAACATGACGCATAAAACGCATCACCATTTCACCTTCATTCGCAAATTTGCAGAATGGAAAGTTTCCGCCGCCGCATCTGTTTGTTATATTTTCATGATTTCCTTTCAGAAAATGAAACGTTGCAGGGAAGCGGCATTTGCATGCCATAACAAGTTCCAGCAGAGTAAGACCTTCCTCCATCTCTTCGCGCATTGCCTTCCCGTCGGTAGTTCCGTTGTCAAAGTCAAGTAAAGCCTCAAGCCACCGGCCACGCGCGCGCTGTTCCGCATGCAGTGCATCTCCGACACATACAACACGGACTGCACCGAGTTCAAGGGCATCAAGCACAGATTTTCCTTCGAGGGATTTATCAAAAAACCCATCCCCAGGTACAAAATCGAGTACATTCAGAAGAAAATAAGTGCGCGCATGCAGATCAGGAACAACAATAAGCGGAAGCTCGGGAAGCTTCGTAAAATCAAGCAAAGCGCCCGGCTTCCCGTTCCGGGCACGGGGACAATACACCTCATCCTCTGCATCAAGAACAGATGCCGTCCGGTCTGCAGTTTTCAGCAGTTCGTCATAAGACGGCAGACGCTGTTCTGCATAAAGTTCATGTATTTTATTGTAAAATGGATCACTCAATAGAACCTGCTTAATCAGGAGATGACAAGGTTCATCGTACCGATTGTAATTCTGTCACCGCGATTAAGTTTCACATACTTGTCGCGTGGTATCATCTGACCGTTAAGATACGTACCATTCGTGCTGTCATGATCTTTGATAAAATACGCATCGCGTATTTTTTGAATAACTGCATGATGGCGGCTTGCAAGTTTGTTGTCGACAACGACGTCATTATCGGTTTCACGTCCGATTGTAATCATTGCGACAAGCTGGATTTTTTTCCTGTTAAACATGAGATACGATACAGCGTTATCTTCTGAAATCGCATCAAGATGCCGACCGACGGGGCTGTTTGTTGCAATCGTTATGTCTTCCATAGGTTCAAGTATATACCTAAATGAAAGTATTTACCATTTGTTCTCTTTTTTTTCTTTCCTCGTTACAGGCGAAAAACCGAATGTGATATTCTGGATAGCAGGCAGATTGCGTCTTGCAATACGGAAAAGCAGCTGCATGGTCTTCATAATATTTTCCCTGGATTCATTGTCAAGCTTTGCAAGCGCACTGATAATTTTTGCTGAACTCCTGAGCCAGTTGCTTTCAAGTTCGGAATTTGTACGGGCATCTGTCGCCTGAAGCACATCAAACAAAGTTTCAACAAATTTTGCCCGCTGTTCATCCGACAATTCCTTAAACCATGTGTTGAATGTTTCATGAAACTTTTTACTTCCGGCATCAAATCCCTGAAGTGCAACAAATCCGCTGCGCGACAGATGCCAGGAAAACGGATCATGCTGCATAATGCCTGTCTGGTCGCTTTCAACGACGGTGTATGTTCCGGCATGAGAAAACAGCATACCTACTATTGAAAACTGAGGATAAAAAGAATGCAGTTTTGGAATGACTGTCTGAAATTCAGGAGACATGATCGTTTCGTCGCGGAAGCCCGGGCCATCGTTATTGTATATTTCTATAACCCGGTTTTTTAATTTCTGATCTACCGCTGCTCCTGCATAAACTGCAAGATTTCCCCCTTTTGAATGTCCCCCTATTCTGAATTTCGAATGAATATGTTTCATCGCATCGATGAGATATTCAACCGCGTCAGTCTGTGCAGGAACAGTTTCCAGAACCCCCATATTAAAATCTTCTTTCCATCCGACAATTGTGTCATCCGTTCCGCGGAATGCAGTAAATGCATATTTATCGCCGGTTAAAAATGTAACTGCTGAAAACTGCTCTTCCTTCTGTATATCAAGCAGAGCTCTGTAACCGCACACTTCCATAGAACCAAAGCGTTCTGAAGCCCCTGCATCAAACAGGAGCTGGACGGAAAGTTTGTTTATCATAGCTCCGGTATCTGAACGACGCTGAAAATCTTCTGCAGAACGAAACGAAACAGCAAACTCTGAAAGCGTAATACATTTTTTGAAGTCTGTACCAAGAAGACCTCCCGCATCAAGATACGAAATCTGGCAGAGAACAAGAGCATCAATGTCATTGAACGGATCAACCGTAAGCGGTATGTCTCCACGCCATGCTACATAATCAATAAGATTTGCCATATACTCCTTATAGCAATATTGCATGATAAAATCAACAATCCGGTACTATCTCGACTAAACTATAAAAAAAGTGTAACACTATGATACGGGTTTTGATTATATTATCAGGGAAGCTGAAAAACCAAGGAGAATATATGGAAAATTATGATTCAATAAGCTATCGTTCTGCAGCTGACGAGAAACGGAAATTTCTTTCACGCACATACGGCTGGATGACACTTGCGCTTATAATCAGCGCAGCAAGTGCATTTCTTACAGCAACAAGCACACCGTTACTTAAATTCCTGTTCGGAAACGGTGCAATAGGATTCTGGGTAGTCGCAATCGGTGAAATAGCGCTTGTGTGGTGGCTGTCTGCTTCTATTCGTAAAATTTCAACGACAGCAGCTTCCATCGCATTCGTTGTCTACTCTGTTCTTAACGGACTTACGCTGTCTTCAATATTTATTGTATATACGGGCACCTCCATTATGTATACATTCCTCGCTTCTGCAGGAATGTTCGGCGTGATGAGTCTGTATGGAATGAGGACAAAACAGAATCTCAATACCGCAGGACGGTATCTCATGATGGCTGTATGGGGATTGATTATCGCATCAATTATCAACATCCTGTTAAAATCAAACGGCCTTAACTGGGCTATTTCCCTTATCACTGTTGTTGTTTTTGCAGGACTTACGGCATATGATTCCCAAAAAATGCTGTCTGCAGCAGGATATGCCGACAGTTCGGAAACATTTAAAAAAGCTTCCATAATTGGAGCTCTTGAACTGTATCTGGACTTTATCAACATATTCCTCTCTCTTTTACGGCTTTTCGGAAAAAGGAACTAGTTAAATTAAGATGTTCCCCGATTTCTTTAAACTGTAATTGACCAGACTGCCGACTTTTGATATAGTAAGTGACACTACGGGCTATAGCGCAGCTGGTTAGCGTACATGTCTGGGGGGCATGGGGTCCCGGATTCGAATTCCGGTAGCCCGATTCAAAAGGTAACTTTCTATATATTAGAAAGCTACCTTTTTTTTATACAGCCATTGACATATATACTGTACATTATTATAGTATTACCAAATGAATACGACAGGCTTTCCTTCCCCAGCTCAGGGATATGAAGACAGTACACTAAATTTCAACGATATACTTATAAAGCATCCTGCCTCGACGTTCGCGATGAGATATGCCGGCAGGAATATAATGTCCTGCGGTATATTTCACGGGGATATTCTTGTTGTCGACAGTTCCTGTCATCCTGCAGCGGAAAAAACAGCTGTAATCAGCACAGTATCAGGGGCTTTCCGGTGTGTAAAACTTATACCTGATTCTGCAGACGGCAATAAATTCCTCTATGCAGATGAATATGACGTATATCATCCTGTCGTACAACTGTTCGGAATAGTTACCGGAGTAGTACGCTGTTTATGATTATGCATGTCGATGCAAACAGCTTTTATGCCTCGTGTGAACGCATATTCCGGCCTGATCTGAACAAATCACCGATAGCAGTGCTCTCGAACAACGACGGTATTACGATTTCACTTGACAGTATCTGCTGTTCTCTCGGATTCAGAAGAGGCGACGTCTATTTCCGTAAAAAACCGGCGTACTCAGCAAAAAATGTTGCTGTATTCTCGTCGAACTATACACTGTATGCGGATATAAGTATGCGTCTCAATCTTCTCTACAACGAGTATGCTCCGGAAACAGAACAGTATTCCATCGATGAAAGTTTTCTTTTCTATCCAGACTGGAAAAATATATCATTTACCGGTCTGGCGGAGGAACTCCGCACGGAAGCACTCCGCCAGATACACATTCCCGTATCAGTCGGAATAGCTCCCACAAAAACACTTGCAAAGATGTGCAACAAACTCGCAAAAAAATACGGCGGTGTATGCAACTGGCATGAGCTGGACGGCGAATCCGTACTCTCGCAGTATCCTGCATCAGACGTATGGGGTATAGGTCCGTCAAAAGCAGATGTACTTTCCCGGTTAGGCGTTCATACAGCATACGACCTTGCAAATTTTCCACTTGAAAAAGCTAAAAAATATCTTTCAATCACCGGTTTCCGTACTGTACAGGAACTGAACGGCATTCCGTCTCAAAACAGTCCGCGTTCTGAAATCCGGCAGAATATTTCTGTCAGCAAATCGTTTGCACGCGGAGTCACCGCTATCGAAGAACTTGAAACTGCGCTTGCAGAATACACGCAGCTTGCAGTAACGCGGATGAGATCAGAAGGATCTGCATGTACACTTGTATCGATTTACCTTATGACAGCACGTGCATACGGAGGAATAAACAAAGACAAAGAATACTTCAACAGTGCTCTTGCAAGACTCCCGTGTGCAACGAGTTACCTGCCTTCCATACTTCAGGCGGCAGTCGGACTTATGCATTCCGTTTACAGGAAGGGATATTCATACCGCAAAATTATGGTAAGCCTCATCGGTCTTGAAAAAGATATGGAAGTCCAGCATGAACTTTTTAAGGAAAATCAGCAGTGTAAACAGGAAAAATACCGCTCTGTTATGGGAGCCTGCGATTTTATCAACGAAAAATACGGACGGGGTACGATTCATCCCTGCATGAGAGATCAAACAGATGATAAAAAGGCAGACGGAACGCAGTCAGCATGGATAATGCAGCGTTCTTTTCTTTCGCCTTCATATACGACGCGGTTCTCCGGACTGCCGGAGGTATTCTGATGAAACTTCTGTCTGACAAAAAAATCGTATGGGGAACAAGTGGATACGACTATCCCGAATGGCGCGGAGTTTTTTATCCTGAAAAACTTAAACGCAGTGATTTTCTTGCATACTATGCCATGCATTTTACTGCATTAGAAGTAAATTTTACATTTTACCGGATGCCGGTGGAAGAACAGCTCCGCTCTATGATGAACCGATCCGGGAGGAAAATACTTTTCGCTGTAAAAGCACCCAGGAGTCTGACGCACAACGCCGGCCCCGGATGGGATATAGATGCAGCGTCATTCCGCGCTGCCCTGCTCCCCCTTGTAAACGGCGGCATACTTTCTGCTGTACTGTTCCAGTTTCCACAAAGCTTCCATTATGAAGTTAATAACCGGATATATCTGAACAATCTGCTGTCTGTATTTACGGATTATCCTTCCGTCGTTGAATTCCGTCATTCATCATGGTTTACGGAGCGCGTATACAAAGGTCTTGATAAACGGGGAGCAGGCATTGTACTCTGCGACATGCCGCATATCTCAGCTCTTCCACCACTTGTCCCCGTCGTAACAGGGAAACGTGCATACATCCGATTCCACGGCAGAAACGCGGACAACTGGTATGTACAAACTGCTGATAACTCCGCCGGAACAGAAGGTGCAAACGGCAGCAGCCGGTACAGGTATACATACACCCCGAAAGAACTTGCAGCATCTGTTCCTTTTGTAAAAAAGCTGGCCGAAAAAGCGGAAATAACCCATGTATTTTTCAATAACCACCCGGACGGTGCTGCAGCCGTGAATGCAGAACAGATGAAGGAACTTACTATTGAATCATAATGAACTCGCGTGAACAGCAGACTATTTCTTTTATCATCTGTTTGGTATATAATACCTAAAAACCTGTGGAGTGCTATTTTATGGTTGAAACTATTTCATGGAAAAACGGTACACTTATTTTTCTTGATCAGACAAAACTTCCCGTTGAAGTTGTCTATAAAAAACAGAAAAATATAGAACAGGTATGGGATGCAATCAAACAGCTCCGTGTCAGAGGGGCACCAGCACTGGGTGTTGCCGGTGCGTATGGAATACTGCTGGGTATGCAGCACAGTCAGTCATTACCATCAGGGGAATTTATAACCGAGATGAAAAAAAAGGCTGCATATTTAAATTCATCGAGACCAACCGCAGTTAACCTGAGCTGGGGTATTAACCGGATGATGGCAAAGGCGGAATCGCTGAAAAGTAAAAAATCAGACGAAATATGGGCTGAACTTGAAAAAGAGGCTGTCGCTATACATAATGAAGATAAAGACTTATGCAGGCGTATCGGTGAAACCGGCAAAGCGCTTATAAAAGACGGTATGGGAATTCTGACTCACTGCAACGCCGGTGCTCTCTGCTCTACAGGAATTGGAACGGCGACGGCACCAATGTATACAGCATTCAGTGAAGGACGAAAATTTAAAGTATATGCCGATGAAACACGTCCCCTTCTTCAAGGTGCACGGCTTACAAGCTGGGAACTGCAGCAGGCAGGTGTCGACGTAACACTCATATGCGACGATATGGCAGCTTTCATGATGAGTAAAGGATTCATAAACCTTGTAATTACGGGGACAGACCGAGTCGCCTCAAACGGAGATGCAGCAAATAAAATCGGAACAATGGGAGTAGCAGTACTTGCAAATTATTTTCATATTCCTTTTTATATAGCCTGCCCCTTTTCAACCTTTGATATGAACACGGCAGCAGGTCAGCAAATTCCGATAGAAGAACGAAATGCTGATGAAGTGCTCTTTTTCGGCGGGCGGCGTACCGGCCCCATCGGTGTGCAGGTACGTAATCCGGCATTTGATGTTACACCCCATGAACTTATAACAGGCTATATTACTGAAAATGGTATAGTCAAACCACCTTTTTTTGAAAATCTGCATCGTAATTTTTTAAAATAATTGCAAAAAGCAAAAAAATCATACAATTTTCACAAAAAATCAAAATTATGTATTATAATGGATTAATTTCGTTTTTTTTCAGGAGAATTGTATGAGTGATTCAGAGAATACGTTCATCGATGAAAGTTTTTTTACCGGAGAAACAGAAAAACAGCAGGAAAATGATGCATTAACCTCTCTGCAAAATAATTTTTCACAAAAACAAATAGGTTCAATCGCTAAATATGTAGAACCGATAAGTGGTAACAGTCCTATAGAAAATCTTATCGATATGTTTAAACAGCAGGAAAATCTATTTGCAGTTCCCGTAGAAGAATATGACCATGTAGTCGGTGTCATAGACAGAAAAACGACGGCGGCGGCAACAAATACTGCGTGGAAGCGTTTTACCTCAAAGAATATCATCGACTATACCCAGCGTGTTTCAACAATTCTCTATGCGCATGATTTCATAGAAAAAACGCTGCAGAAGGTATCCGATATAAACAGGGAGTATGGTATTATTTACTTTCCTGTATTCAATAATAGAAGTTTCTACGGAATTGTCTCTCTTGACAATTTTCTTTCCCGTATTGCAGAAATCAGAGAACAGGATCTTGAAAAAGCCGGTCTCATTCAGCGCAATTATTTCCCTGATTCATCATTGATTGCAAGGCTCCCGTATAAATTTCAGGCCTGGAACAAGATGGCAAATGCCCTTGGGGGAGATTTTTACCAGCTCTATCCGGTTTCCGATTCGAAAAGTCTTATCTGTTGTTTCGACGTTTCCGGTAAAAATGTTGCAGCCTCACTTTTAACGATTGCAATCGGTTCATTCTTTAAAACACTGCCGTTACTTGCAAAAAAAGAAGAAAATCCTTCTCTTATCATATCGCAACTTGATGATTATCTTCAGCAGTCAGTCCCCCAGGGAAACTTCATAACAGCTGTTATCTGTTTTGTCGATCTGAATAATAGTAAACTGTTTATTTACAACTGCGGTCATACAATTACCTATATGCTCTATAAGGATTCGCCTTCCAGCTCTGCAGGAAAACTTGCATCCATTAAACCGGAATTACCACCTCTTGGTATCGGTGCCGTAAAAGCGGCACTTGAAAATGCGCAAAAACAACCGTTTTCTGTTATTCCGCTTAAAAAAGGTATTCATCTGGACTTATATACAGACGGTTTCACTGATATGAAAAACGATGATGGTGTACGATATGAAGATGAGCTTGCAAAAAAGTTTTTTATCAATCTTTACGCAATAAACGATAAAGATGTATGTTCTACTATCGAACATACAGTTACTTCATGGATCCAGAATGCAATGCTTCCGGATGATATTACGGTGATTGATATCCGTTTCTAAAGCAGAAAAAAATTCAGTCAGAAAACCACCGGTTTTCTGACTCATTGCTTATAAAACAGATTTCACCGCTTCGACAATCCGTTGCGCAGCCCTGAGGTGCGTCACAGGCCCAGGATGACAACGGGAACCATGTTCATTCTCTTTTTCAAGACTCATAGAAGGCAGTTCAACAACTGAAACCCGGGAATTATTGTCTTCCTGTTTGTATTCAGATACCGACCTGCGTATACAGGGAGACAAAAGAGGAACATCACACATACCAAAGCACCAGAACAGATATGCATTGGGATTACTTTCGTGAACTGTATGAAGAAAAGATTTTACCCCGACAGTTATTTTTTCTGTATCAGAACTGCATGGCTGACCCGTTTCATCAAGACTCATTTTATATGCACGTCCGTCAGATGGATCTATCCATGCGTTTTGAGAAAAGGCCACTTCATCGTTAGTCCCCAGATTTATTACAACAACATCCGCAGGACTGACTGAAAAATCATATAAATTCCGGGCTCCAAGACGTTCATAATATCCCCCCGGTACAACACCACAAACCTGACGATAATACGCCGGAATATTGTTGTGTATATTGTTGTCCCATCCAGTTACAATTCCCCACCCTGACTGCGACACAATACGAAAATCTGCATCAAGTTCCTGTGCAGTAAGACAGGCATAATTATGGTGTGTGGTCATCCATGACGGCAGCCATTCCATTTCATCTGGTGTTCCGGCAAGCCCCTCTCCCGTTGTAATACTGTCTCCGACAAATTCCATCACAAGTTTTTTCGCCGCAACAGGAAGAAATTCTGCATTATCAGTAACACGCAGTGCATGCAGAATCAATACATGATCGGGATCATCCGGCATAGGCTGCGTGTCTTTCAGCAGCTGTACAGTTCGTTCTTTTTCTGACGAAACATTCTGATACAGACAGTACCACCGCCGGCCTCTTTCGACAATAAAACGGGCGACCTGGGACCCATTAAGACGTACACTAACCCATGGTTCATAAATTGAATAAGAACTCTCAAGTTCAACCCATAAACTACCTGATTTAAGCCGGCATTCAATACCACTCCCTGTCCAGAAAAGTGGGAGCATTTTTTTCTGCTTACAACTGCCCGTTCGTCCCAGTATATGGAGCTGAGGAATATCATTAACTGAGTAATCTTTCATATTAACTGGAAACTATATCAGATTAACACAAAAGTCAATTTACCAGACATCAGCTTACCAAAATCATACCTTTCCACGCAAATATCGGCGCGGAGACACAGAAACTTTCAGGCAAAGTCCCCTTAATAGACGAACAGGAGGTTGCAGCAATGCGGCTTGTCCCCTGTTCGTTTCAGCGGACTTTTTCTACAGACATATACAAACCTCTCTAAATTTTCTGATTGTCAAATCTGTATCTTACCGCTGCTCAGGTCTTTAATCATCAATGCAAATAAATCATATTCATCAGCACGGAGTTCCCCTCTCACAGTAACATTACCACCAAACTGTTCCGTTACATTAAACGTATGATACGACACCATCTTGCGTTTGATTCGTTCATACAGTGTATACTCTGCACAAAAAGAAAAAAAACGTTTTTCCGTAAGTTCTTCAAACGCAGAATGCCTGCCGGCTTCCGCAATAACGAGTTTCGCCGCATCGCCGTACGCCTTAACAAGCCCTCCGGTACCAAGAAGCGTCCCTCCGAACCAGCGTGTAACAGTAAGGAGTACGTTCGTACAGCACCGTCCGGACAGTACATCAAGTACGGGCCTTCCGGCCGTTCCCGAAGGTTCCCCGTCATCGCTCATCCCGGTTACTTCAGCACATTTTCCCAAAACAAACGCATGAATCACATGAGTTGCATCACGGTATTTTGTTTTCTGTGCTTTAATAAGAGAACGAGCTTCATTCTGGCATGTGCACGGCAGCAGTTCGGCAAGAAACCTGGACCCTTTTACAACTAAAGAAGCAGATTCAGGTCTGACAAGTATATCCACAAAACTGCCTATTCGTTTTTCATTTCTTTCAAAGGTTCAATATCCACAGACTGAACTTCCTTGTTAGTTACGCGTATTCCCAGTGCCTTGAATCCTTTTTCAGTATAATTCTGCGCTTTGAATGATTCTTCAAGTTTTTTAATCCGGGCCTTTTTAACATAATGGAGTGTAAACGTAAAATTTTTCCGCGTGTCCACATGAAGTACTTCTTTCCCGTCGGGAGCAAAAAAGTAATCCCGGTTCATGATATATCCTTCTACTTTTGTCCGCTTTATAAAAACAAACTGCGTCTCAGGATCACGGTAAATAATAGTAAAAAGAACTTTTGCAAGACTGTCTTTATCGGCAAGCCCGCACCAGTACATCCCCGGTCCGACAAAAACCTTGTCCGGCGCTTCGGTCACGCTGAATATTCCGCTTCTTCGGACAAACATAACACGGTCGAACGGAGTAATTCTGAGCATCTCGGTTCCGCCCGAAACGCCGGTTCCCAGATACCCCGACGCATCGTCGTATTTCAGGGGAGTATCCCGCTTAACAACATCCTTTACATCAACTTTATCAATGCTGGTGATCACCGTAAGGCGCTTTGTTTTTTCCGGATCCAGTTTCCTTTCTATACCGTCAAGCCAGCTGATGGCATATTCGGTCAGATGCCTGAGAAGTTTATCAATTTCCTTTATACGCCTGTTGATAGCTTCCACTTCCTCATGATTTTTGTTGATATCATATAAAGAAATACGCCTGATCGGAATCTTGAGCAGATGGTCGATATCGTCATCAGTTACGTCGCGCAGCAGCTCTTTTCTAAACGGAATAAAACCTTTTTTTACCGCGCCGTTCACATCTTCCTGCGTTTTCATCTCTTCAATTTTCTTATAAATCCGTTCCTCGATAAATATACGTTCAAGCGTGCGCAGATGAAGCTTTTCCATAAGCTCTGCACGTTCAACGGTAAGTTCGTCCTTTAAAACCCCGACAATCTGTTTAGCGTGAAATTTAATTACGTCGGTGACAGTCATCTGCACCGGCATATTGTCGCGTATGACAAGCAGGTTGCAGTAAATTGTCTGCTCACATTCAGTATATGCGTACAGCGAATCAACAACATCCTTTGCATAGACACCGCGCGGAAGTTTTATTTCAATATTTACGGTATCGGCAGTATAGTCATTGATCGATGCAATCTTTACTTTATCGTTTTTGGCTGCTTTTTCGACAGAATCCATAAGCGTTTCGGTTGTTGAACCGAACGGCAGCTCGGTAATTGTTATTTTTTTTTCATCGGTCAGATCCATTTTTGCACGCGTGACGATTTTGCCCTGACCGTCCTCATAGTCAGACACGTCAAGCAGACCGCCTGTCTGAAAATCCGGATACAGTTTAAATTTTTCGCCACGGAGGCACGCTTTCTCCGCCGCAATCACCTCGCGGATGTTGTGCGGCAGAATCTTCGTACTCATACCGACTGCAATACCTTCTGCTCCCAGAATAAGGACAAGCGGAAGTTTTGCACGGAACATTACAGGTTCCTCACTGCGTCCGTCGTAGCTCGGGACATACTGCGTAATTTTCGGATTATAGAGAATATCACGCGTAATCGGGCGGATACGGCACTCAATATAACGGGGAGCCGATGCACCATCGCCAGTATACAGGTTTCCGAAGTTCCCCTGCTTGTCAATAAAAAGTTCCTTGTTTGCAAGCACGACAAGCGCCGAATAAATAGAGGCATCTCCGTGCGGATGGTATTTCATACACTGGCCAACAACATTTGCAACTTTGTGGAATTTACCATCGTCTGCTTCCAGCAGCGTATGAAGGATACGCCTCTGAACAGGTTTAAGACCGTCCACCAGTTCGGGAATAGCCCGATCCCGGATCACATAACTTGCATATTGTATGAAATTGCTGTCAAAAAGATTTTTTACGTATGCCATACTTACGTAAGTATACTATAAATAGAAAAAAATGTCAGGCAATCAGCCGTATGAAAAAATGTACAAAAATGAGTAAATAAGTTTCTTGCTTTTCTGATAAAAACAGCGATAATATTGGATAAATATCAAATATTACAGAACAATTAAATAGCAGGAGATACGTGTATGACAAGTTTGAAAACATTCAATTTCTGGTTTCTTACCGGAAGCCAGGACCTGTACGGTGAAGAAACGCTTAAACAGGTTGCTGAAGATTCAAAAGAAATTGTAGAATCACTTAATGCAGCAAAGGCCATTCCCGGCAGCATCGTCTGGAAACCGACGCTCCTTACGCCGGAATCCATCCGCACTACCATTGAACAGGCAAATGCGGACGACAGCTGCGCAGGTATTATCTGCTGGATGCATACGTTCAGTCCGGCAAAAATGTGGATTGCAGGACTTTCCATCAATAAAAAACCGCTGCTCCAGTTCAATACGCAGTATAACGTAAAGATTCCGTATGCAACAATGGACATGGATTTTATGAACCTGAACCAGAGTGCGCACGGTGACCGCGAATTCGGTTTCATCACGAGCCGCATGAACCTGCCCCGGAAGGTAATCGTCGGACACTGGAAAAACGAAAAAACCATTGCAAGAATCGGCTCATGGATGCGCGTTGCATGCGCTGCAGCCGACGGCAGGAACCTCAGGATAATCCGTTTCGGCGACAACATGCGTGAAGTGGCAGTTACCGACGGCGATAAAGTAGAAGCTATGATTAAATTCGGATGGTCCGTTCCGTACTACGGCATCGGAGATCTCGTCGCATATATCAATAAAGTTTCCGACAGCGATGCGGAAGCGCTCGTAAACGAATACGACAGGGAATACGAAATTGTATGGGGAAAAAATAAAGCACTCACGAAGGAACACATAAAAGAACAGGCTAAAATTGAAATAGCACTCCGCGCTTTTCTTAAAGACACTGGTGCAAACGCACTCACCACAAATTTTCAGGACTTGTGGGGCATGAAACAGCTGCCGGGTCTTGCAATCCAGCGGCTCCTCGCGGACGGCTACGGATTCGGTGCAGAAGGCGACTGGAAAACGGCAGCCATGGTCAGGACGTTCAAGATAATGACGACAGGTCTTACCGGGAACGGAAAGGGTAATGCCTTTATGGAAGACTACACGTACAATCTGGAAGACAGCAACGGCCTTAACCTTGGTTCACATATGCTTGAAGTTGATCCGCAGGTTGCAGTCTCAAAACCACGCATCGAAGTCCATCCGCTCGGTATCGGCGGAAAGGAAGATCCTGCACGGCTCGTATTCAACGCAGCCACCGGACACGCGGTCGTTACAGCAGTTGTCGATATGGGCAGCAGGTTCCGCTGCGTTGTAAACGAAATCAACGTCGTTACGCCGCCGGAAGATTTTCCGAAACTTCCGGTCGCACGCATGCTGTGGAAACCGGAACCGGATCTTGAAACATCGGCCGAAGCGTGGATTCTTGCAGGCGGCGGTCATCATACCGCGTTCAGCAATATCGTAACAACCGATATGGTACGCGACTGGTGTGAAATGACAGGCATCGAATGCGACGTTATTAACAACAGTACAAAAATAGCGGACTTCCGGAATGAACTCCGCTGGAATGCCGCCAGTTTCTACGGTAACCGGTAATATTTAATAATGAGCCTGTCAGAATTACCAGTCCGACGGGCTTTTCCGGACTTAGTAAAATTATATTTTATTTGTCAAGTACATTTTTGTATATTTATTTTATAATAAAACATTGACATTATTTAAAAACTTATTATAATTCATTCCCATAAAAGCAAAGGCGCTGATATATGCAGTATTTACGCATATATCAGCGCCTTTTTTCTTTGGGTGGCTGCGTTGCAGTCACGAAACAAAAAGGCAAAGAGGTAAAAAGAAATGAAAAACTGGTATGTGCTGCAATGACAGCAGTCATGATTACGGCAGCAGTATGTGCGGATGGATTCAGTGCAAGCGGATATGTACGTGCAGGTATTGCTTCAACAGTCGAAAAGAATCCAAAACTGACTACAAACAAATGGCTCGACGGTATTTATTTTACAGGAGACAGCGAAAAAACAAGGGGAAGATTAAACCTGAGCTACGACAGTACAAACGATAACGGTTCATAC
>JALNVF010000058.1 GCA_023231445.1 Treponema sp.
AAAATTCTGAGTATTTTTTTCGTATTGTTGTGTTCTGCGGCATTTGCGCTTCCGTCGCAGAAACTTATCCCTGCCGGTCACTGGCTGTATGATTCGATGACGATGGTAGCCTCGGAAGAACGGAGTGTGTGTCCCGTGCAGAATGCACCGCTTTCTGTTGCTGAAATCCGAAGGTATCTTAGTGAGATAGATCCTGATACGCTGTCTTCTTCCGGTGTGAAAGAATATGAACGTATTCTGAGCTATCTGAACAGCGGAAATCAGATTGAGATACGGTCGGGAGCCATGACTGTCGGTGCAGCACTGCTGCTGAATCCCGAATTTTATTATAAGTCGAATGATACTATAGACAGGACGTTCCATTATTATTATAAAGACAACGCAGCAACACTGCCTGTTTTCTTTGATGTGGCGGATGCGGTACTGGTAGAAAGCGATTTGTTCGTGGGGAAGAATTATTATGCTTCAGCGGACAGTTCAAGCTGGACGAATATTCCTTTGAGCCATGACGACCTGGAATTTTCTTTTCCCCGGACTGCATATTTAAGTACCGGTATGGAACTGAAAGGTGAACCGTGCATTAATTTTCAGATCGGAAGAACAGGGTTGTCGATCGGTAATACCCAGACAGACAGTATAGTTCTTTCTCAGAAATTCGAAACGGACGGGTATGCGCAGATTTCTTTTTTTTCACCGGTGTTCCGCTATACGGGCGATGTTGTTCAGGTTGACGTGAACCAGTTTTTATATCTTCATCGTATTGATGTGCATCCGTTCAAATGGATACAGATAGGCCTTCTTGAAGGGACGTTTGTTGACGCGCCGTTTGAGGTACGTTTTTTGAATCCGCTGATGATTATGCACTCGTTCGGTTCATGGGAAGGATACGACAGTTACAACGAAACGACGGCGGACGGAAGTTCAAAGGATTATCCGGGCGGTTCCCGTGCGTGTGCATATTTTGGCCTGACGTTTGACTGTGCAGTATCAAAATACACCCGGCTGTACGGATTGTATGCACAGAATGAAATTCAGACGTCGTGGGAAACGCAGGATACATACGGTAAAACTATCCCGGACAGTCTTGGTTTTCAACTGGGAGAGGAAACAAAACTTCCTTCAAAAGCCGGCGGACACTGGATTATCGGGCTGGAAGTGGTTTATACGAATCCCTGGCTGTATATCAAACAGGATCCTGAATGGTCACTTTACCGTTCCCGTCATGATGAGCTTACGGGAGAATACGTAAATACGTGGATCGGTACACAGTTTGGTCCGGATACGATTGCAGGACAGTTCCGTTTCGGATACGATATGCACGGCAGATGGTCAGTTGAAACGCAGTATCTTTTTCTGTCTCAGGGAGAGAATTCATTTAATCTGTTCGACGACGGACTTGACTCAAAAGGAAGGCATACGTATTATCCGTCTGTTGCATGGGAAGACGGGCTGAGTGATTCCGAAGCAATCGCGCTGGCTGAAGCCCTGTCTCCGACCGGCATACCGGAATATACCAACCGGATGCTCGTGAAAGGTTCGTATCAGATACTGCCGTGGATGGAACTTTCTTCGCAGGTGGCTGTTTCGTTTGTTTCAAACTGCGGTCATATTGAGAATAATTTCCAGTGCGGTATTGAATTTGCCAATTCCGTCATGATGACGTTGCAATAATTATTCTGGAGTACTTATGAAAAAGATGTTTTCTGCTGTTTTGTCCGTTTGTATGTTTTTTATGCTTGGTTCGCCGCTTTGGGCACAGGCATATGCGTCAGTTTCGATCGACAGCCCTCTGTACGGGATACTTGATAAAGCCCAGATGCGCGGACTGTGCAGTCCTCTTCCTGTCGTCAGACCGTATCCGGAAAAGGTTGTTATTACAGCGATTAATGAAATTCTTGCATTATCGGATGAATCTGACGTTCCTCTGCTTAAGGATACGGAAATAGAAATTCTTAACGATGCACTGGAACAATTCGACCGGAAACCCGGACTTGACCGTATGCGCGGTGCATATTATTACGAGACTTCCGGGAAAGTACGTACGACTTTTGATTTTTCATTCAAACTTGATTCGTTTGCATCGGGCGGATTGTACAGCGACAGTGGTGACGATCAGTGGGGGTTTGTTTTAACTCCTACACTCAGTCTTCGCGGAGACGTCGGGGATCATTTATCGTATGATTTCAGTCTGTTCGGTAATGCTTCAAGAGCGGTGCTGCAGAATCTGGGATCATACGATATAGGTGCATACTGGTATACTAAAACAACGGCAGAAGATACGGCAAACGGATCCGATACTACTAATTATATTACCCGCAGATATATTACGTCGTATGCAAATAAAGCATATTTTCCGTACACTTTTTTCAAAGGATGGGACGGTTCGATGTACAAACTGTCAAATCTGACTGCAAGCGGACTCGACGGGTGGTGTGACGATCTGGGAGTAGGCTTCGGCATTCATTCTGAAATGACTGCAGGTGTTCTGGATGATAAACTGCAAGTCCGTTTCGGACGGATTTATCGTGAATGGGCGGCAATGGATGAAGGTTCCAGCCTGGTTCTGAGTAATTATGCGCATCCGTTTCTTGCCCTTGAAACGCAGATTACTCCGGTAAAGTGGTTTTCTATTTCTTCTCTTACGGGAATTCTTGAATTTCCGAACAGTGACTATATAGTAGGCGACGCATATAACTGTTCCACAGATTATACAGATTACTCGAATGCGGCTTTTTTTCAGAATGCGTATTCCATCTCTATGATCGAAACTAATTTTAAATATGTTCACTTTGATTTCGGATCTACTTCCGTATGGCCGAAACGTTTTGATCTTGGTTATTTTGACTCGCTCATGAATTCGGTAATCTATCAGAACAATATTGGTGATTACGATAATATTGCAATTTTTGCTGATCTTAAACTGCAGTATCCCGGTGCAGGATATATATGGGGATCGCTCTTCCTTGACGAATTTAACGGACTTAGCTCAGTGAGCGGGCTTCGCAGTGATTTTGTTCATGCAACGCGTGATATGTACGCAACCCAGGTTGGAACAAAAGTGTGTATTCCGTGGCTTCCGTTTGCTACGTTGTCGTGCCGGTACACAAAAGTGGAACCGTACTGTTATACTCATCAGGCTATTAATTACACTCCCTGGTATACCCACTATATTTCCGAATCGTATATGAATGCAGGCGAATGTATCGGGTACTATCTCCCCCCGAATTCCGATGAGGTTAATATCCGCTTCGAATCATCGCCGCTTGCAAATCTTGCGGCTCATCTTGAATATCAGTTCATACGGCATGGTGCGGAATACGGTTCCCAGGCGGTGAACGGAAGTTCCATATATTCAGAACTTGATCCCTGTATTCTGGGCGGAAGCCGTGATGATTTGAAAAAGTATTTTCTGCACGACGGTGCGTATCAGTGGATACACGTCATAAAAGTCGGTTCGGACTGGTCTTTAAAGCGTTTTAAAATACCCGTTACGCTTTATTCCGAGGTTGGTTTTTATTACAGTTATTATACTGTTCTTGACGATGACAGTTATGCAAATAACAATGCCAGCTACGACTATCACGTTGCGGACGATAAAAGCGAATATCCGTCCGAATCCGGATTTATCATTTCCGGTGGTATAAAACTGTTTTTTTGATCTTTTTTAGAGAATGACGATTAAAAATACCGGTCTGACGGCCGGTATTTTTTTGCCAGATTACACTTTCAGTGGTAAAATAGAGTCTGCAACAGCGGAGGTCCTATTTTGCCTGAGAAAAAATACATCGTTGCACTTGACCAGGGAACGACATCGTCCCGTGCTGTCATATTCAATAAAAGTGCGAAAAAAATTGCATCTGCACAGCAGGAATTCAAACAGTATTATCCGCAGCCCGGATGGGTTGAACACGACGCGGAGGAATTATTTCTGTGCCAGCTGTCGGTTCTTAAGGAAGCCGTACAGGAAGCTCACATAGAGCCAGATCAGATTGCAGCTCTCGGTATTACTAATCAGCGCGAAACTGTCGTTTTATGGGATAAACATACCGGAAAACCTGTATACCATGCAATCGTCTGGCAGTGCAGGCGTACGGCATCACTGGCGGACGAACTTATTATGGACGGCCAGGGAGACGTCATACGTGCAAAAACCGGTCTGCTTCCCGATGCCTATTTTTCCGGAACAAAGATCAAGTGGATACTCGATAATGTTCCGGGGGTAAAGAAAAAGGCAGACAACGGTGATCTGCTTGCAGGAACAATTGATACATGGCTTGTCTGGAAACTCAGCGGTGGAAAATGTCATATTACTGACTATACGAATGCCTGCAGGACGATGCTTTTCAATATTCATTCGCTGCAGTGGGATGATGATCTTCTGAAGCTGCTCGGTATTCCGCGCAGCATTCTTCCCAAGGTCAGGGATTCCTCGTGTGTGTATACAACTACTGATAAAAATGTCTGTGGGTTTGAGGTTCCGGTCGCGTCTGTTATAGGAGATCAGCAGGCTGCGCTTTTCGGACAGGGCTGCTGCTCATCAGGCGAAACAAAATCGACATATGGGACGGGCTGCTTCCTTCTGATGAATACAGGGACAGTACCTGTTGAATCTACTCATAAATTGCTGACGACGATTGCACTTGGGAAGAACGGACGGATAACGTATGCGCTTGAGGGGAGTGTATTTATCGGGGGAGCCGTCATAAAATGGCTCAGAGACGAACTGGGACTTATCAAAAACGCGCATGAATGTGATCTTCTTGCAGAAAGTGTTCCTGATTCGAACGGCGTGATTCTTGTACCTGCTTTTACCGGTCTGGGGGCTCCTTACTGGGATCCGTATGCGCGCGGTACGATCGTCGGGCTTACCCGCGGTGTTAATAAAGCCCATATCTGCCGGGCCGCACTTGAGGCAATCGCATATCAGGTAAAAGATGAACTTGAATGTATGAAAGAAGATGCTGCCCGTGAAATTTCGTCGGTAAAAGTCGACGGAGGTGCGTGTGTCAGCGATATCATGATGCAGTTTCAGTCGGACATTCTTAATACGCCCGTATACCGTCCTAAAAATGTAGAGACGACAGCAACCGGAGCAGCTTTTCTTGCAGGGCTTGCGGTAGGTTACTGGAAAGATGAAAAAGAACTTCTTGATTTTTGGAAGATTGACCATATATTCACACCGGAGATGGAAAATTCAAAGAGAAGCAGTTTGTATGGTCAATGGAAACTTGCAGTTGAGCGCGCAAAAAACTGGGTGAGGAATTAGAGGTCAGATGACGGATATACTATATGATGCGGTTGTAATAGGAGCGGGTATTACCGGTTCCTGTATTGCACGGGAACTTACAAAAACAGCGGCCAAAGTTCTACTTATTGAAAAGGAAAACGATGTGTCGTGCGGCAGTTCGAAGGCAAATTCCGGGATTATTCACGGAGGATACGATCCTGTACCGGGAACATTAATGGCTCGTTTTAATGTCCGGGGCAGTTCGTTATATCCGGAACTTGCGCAGAAACTTAATTTCGACTATAAGAGGACAGGTTCGCTTGTTATTGCATTCGATGAGAAAAAGAAAGTTCTGCTGAATACGCTTTTTGAACAGGGCCGTGCAAACGGGGTAAAAGAACTGCGTATTGTGGACAGTGATGAGCTTCACGAAATGGAGCCAAAGCTCGGACAGAATGCACTTGCTGCCTTGTATTCGCCGACGGCAGGAATCGTGAGCCCGTACAAAGCGACTTGGGCGTTTGCGGAAAGTGCTGTCATTAACGGTGCGGAGTTTATGCGCAATACGTCAGTTCATAAGATCAAAAAAGACGGAAGTATTTTTATTGTTCATACCGGACACGGCGATATCAGGGCACGGTTTGTCATAAATGCGGCGGGCGTCGCGGCTGATAAAATAAGTGCGATGGCCGGTGCACGCAGATTTGTTATAAAACAGCGGCGAGGAGAATACTGCCTGCTTGATAATAAATGTTGTTCTCTTGTGAATCATGTACTGTTCCAGACTCCGACAGAGCTTGGCAAGGGGGTTCTCATAACCCGGACAGTTGACGGTAACATCCTTATAGGACCGAGCGCCGATGATCAGAATGAGGACATGTATGAATACAAGGGAACGACTGCATCATCGCAGTCTGATATACTTGCAAAAGCATCTCTGACTATTCCCGATATTCCACGCGGCAATATCATCAATTCTTTTGCCGGAGTTCGTGCTGTTGCATATACAGCCGGTAACGCCGGAATGGCTGATCACCCGGTGAATGATTTTATTGTTGAGGAAGATGCTGCCGTTAATGGTTTTTTTACTGCCGGCGGGATCTGTTCTCCGGGGCTGTCGGCAGCGCCGGCAATAGCAGAATATATGCTGGAACTGCTCGGAAAAGCAGGGCTTGATACAAAAAAGCGTTCTGACTTTATTGAAGAACGTAAAGGAATCATTGCATTTGGTTCAGCCGATACAAAAACAAAGTTGCAGCTTATAAAACAGAATCCGCTGTACGGTCAGATTATCTGCCGCTGCGAAACGGTAACCGAAGCAGAGATAGTACAGGCTGTCCATTCTCCGCTGGGGGCCCGTGATCTTGACGGCATAAAGCGGCGTACGCGTGCCGGTATGGGGAGGTGTCAGAGCGGATTCTGTTCGCCTCGTGTGACGGAAATACTTTCGCGTGAAATGCATATTCCCATGACTTCGGTGACTAAAAAGGGAGGTACCTCGTTTGTACTGGACGGGAAAACCCGCGAAATCTCCGGCCCGGGAGGAAATGCAGAATGAGTGAAAAAATATATGATGTAGTAATAGTCGGAGGCGGCCCGGCAGGTCTAGCGGCTGCAGTTTCGGCATATGACAATGGAGCAGGAAAAGTGCTCATTCTGGAACGTGATTCGCGGCTTGGGGGCATTCTGCTTCAATGTATACATAATGGTTTTGGTCTTCACTATTTCGGAGAAGAACTTACCGGTCCTGAATATGCCGGTCGTTTCGTAAAACAGGTAAAAGAACGGGCAATTGACTATAAAGTAAATACGATGGTTGTTTCGATCGACAAGACCGCTGATTTTGAAGAAGCGGGCCTTTCCGTTACTTTTGCTGCAGGTGGTACGGAGCATGTGGTTACTGCAATGAATTCTACGGACGGACTTATGTTTCTTCGTACCTATTCAGTAATTTTTGCGACAGGATGCCGCGAACGTACCCGGGGTGCTCTTGTTATTCCGGGTACACGGCCTGCAGGAATTTTTACAGCCGGTTCAGCTCAGCGTTTCGTTAATATCGACGGTTATTTGCCCGGCAGAAAAATTGTAATACTTGGTTCAGGTGACATAGGTCTTATTATGGCGCGTCGTCTGACCCTGGAAGGCTGCGACGTAAAGCTTGTCTGCGAAGTTATGCCGTATTCAGCCGGATTGAACAGAAATATGACACAATGCCTTGAGAATTTTCATATTCCCCTTAAGCTTAGCACGACTGTTACTGAGATTCACGGGCGGGAAAGGGTTCAGGGGGTGACGATTACAAAAGTTGATGCAGACAGAATACCTGTTGCCGGAACGGAAGAATTTATTGCATGCGATACGCTGCTTCTCTCGGTTGGCCTTATTCCCGAAAATGAAGTGAGTGCCGGTACGGGCATCCATATGGATCCTGTAACCAAGGGACCTTCTGTAAATCAGCGGATGGAAACTTCTGTACCCGGTATTTTTGCATGCGGAAATGCCGTCCATGTACACGATCTGGTGGATTTTGTGACAAATTCAAGTCTGCTTGCCGGAAGATGTGCTGCGGTATATGCTCTTGAAACAGAAGGGGTGGGGCGTTCTGTTCCGTGTCACAATCCTGCAGTAAGCAGTCAGGCTCCCGTTATTATTCCTGTGCGTCCCGGCAATCGTGTCCGTTATACGGTACCACAGCAGATAGACGTTGACGATGCATTTAAAGCCGTGATTCAGGAGGTACGAGAGGGGGCTTCTGAAATTCCCAAAATACAGATAATGTTCCGCAGTACGGATGTATACCGAAATGTAACAATTTCCGTCTATAACGGAAATGACCGAATTTATATGAAGAAGGTGCGCATAGTCCGTCCCGGAGAGATGCAGACTGCGGAAATCCCTGTATCTTCATTGGTTAACGTGACGGTGCCGCTTACCGTTTCAATAGAAACACCGGAGGACATGATAGACTGATCTTATGGAAATAAACGAAAAAAAAACTATGACATGCATTATCTGCCCGATGGGGTGCCAGCTTGAAGTAACACGAATACAGGAAACGGGAGAAATACCCGTGTATTCGGTAACCGGTAATACCTGTCCCCGCGGAGAAGCATATGCACAGAAAGAATTAACGAATCCGACCAGAACACTTACGTGTACCATTGCGGTCAGCGGCGGGGACCGCCGTCTTGTAGCGGCAAAATCGAAAATCGAAGTACCGCGTGATTTACAGCTAGCCTGTATGCAGGTGATACGGAGAATTTCGGTAAAAGCGCCTGTTAAAACAGGTGATGTTTTATATGAAGATATATTGAATACAGGCGCGGATATTGTTGCATGTGATGATGTAGAATCTAAGTGAATTACGTAATAACGAACAGATTTATGTTTTATGCAGTGAAATGAACTGTATATCTTTCAGAGCATAAAAAAGCTGCCTTCATCCGGCAGCTTTTTTATAGCAGTCTGATTTAGAATTTTGCTTTACGCAGACGAACCTGTTCTATATCTTCACTGAACAGTTCGCGTAAATCGTTAAGACCCAGAGCCATCAGTGCCATCCGGTCAATACCAATACCCCATGCAAGCACAGGGACATCTATCCCCATTGCTTTCGTAACTTCTGGTCTGAAAATACCTGAGCCTCCCAGTTCAAACCATCCAAGCACCGGATGTTTTATATGAACTTCAATGGACGGCTCTGTAAACGGGAAATATCCCGGCACATACTTAACTTCCGTCGCTCCTGCAATTTCTGTTGCAAACATTTTTAAAAAGCCAAGCAGTGTTTTCAGATTTACATCTTTTCCCAGAACAATTCCCTCTGTCTGATAAAAGTCGCTCAGATGTGTTGCGTCGACTTTGTCGTAACGGAAGCAGCGGACAATACCGAAGTATTTTCCGGGGATTTCCGCTTTGTGCAGCTGATGTGCGGATAATACCGTTCCCTGACTGCGGAGAATAAGACGGCGGGTGAATTCTGTATCAAATTTATAATTCCAGCCACGGCTTCCTGTATTACCGCCGTTTTCATGTACATTTCGTACATTTGAAAGATACGGTTCCTCAATCATCTTTGCATGTGTCGGATTTTTAAGGCGGTAAACATCATGGATGTCTCTGGCTGCATGGAACTGCGGCATAAACAATGCATCTCCATTCCAGAATTCAGTTTCGACAAGCGGACCGTCGAATTCCTGAAAGCCCAGTGAACAAAGTTTGTCTTTAACGGATTCAAGAAATTGTACGTACGGATTTGTCCGTCCCGGAATAATACGTGCCGGAGGAATTGTAATGTTGTATCCTCTGAATGTGCCGTTTTTCCACTCACCCGATGAAAGCATCTGCGGCGTAACTTCACCGATTTCATTACCGGTGATTCCTGCTTTCTTAAGCGCTTCAACTACTTTACTGTATGCTTCTGTCAGTCTGTAGGTGACTGTTTCACGTTCAATAACTTTGAATGGGCTGTCTGCGGCACCTCTCTTTTTTGCAAGTCCTGCAATTACTTCCTGTTCATCTGCAGAAAGATTTGCTTTGTCCAGCTGACCATTTTCAGAAGCTTTTGCCTTTTTTAACAGACCGGAAACAATACTGATCCGTTCAGGAAGTGCTTTACCCGTTGCTTCAGCCTGTTTGTCGCCGTTCATTTTGAGAACACCGTCTTTTGCAAGTTGTCCGAATGCGCTTCCAATGTCCTTATTATCTATTTTCAGGGCGTCCGCGATTTTGGGAAGTACCTGAGCACCATGTTCCTTGATATATTTTACGAAACGTTCCTCGACGGTACCGTCGTTTGCAAGTATACGGCCCAAGTCCGTGATTTCGTAATAGGTGTGCGGCGTTCGTTTTGTTTCGGCTGCAAGTTCTTTACCTGTAAGCCATGAAAATGCCTGATTGGCATGACCTTCCTTATAGTCAAGTTCTTTCTGAAGCTTTTCTGAAGTTAGATCGTCTTTTTGAGAATACTTCAAAAGCACTTTTATTTCAAGCGGGTGCAGATTTTTGATAATGTTAGAAATGTCCATTTATATTAGTCCACTACTACCGGGAGAATTTTACGTATGACATATATTGTGCCATGCTGTATCCACGGTCGTTTTTAAAATACTTTTCACGGTCACGTGTAAGATATGTATAATGATAATACTGGTTTTCCTTCATAAAATCATCCAGGCAGGCTAATACGGTATTCATTGCTTCGCCCTTGTCATAGGTTACATACATGCAGGTATAATAAATACGCACTTCGTCATACATCGGAGTATATTCAATTTTTACACTTGCGGTCTTATCTGTTGTATGCTGATTTTCAGGAACAATAACACGCATTGTTTTATCATCAAATCCTTTGTTATTATAAGATTCATCAGGAGATGATGGTGTAGTTTTATCAGTTGCCGCGGCTGGTGCCGGAGTATTAGCAGCAGAAGGTGCAGTTGTATTTGTTCCGGCATCCTGTGCAAAAGTTATGCCGGCTGCAAGAAGCAGGCACGTAAGTATAGCAATGGTCTTTTTCATAAGTCCTCCAAAATTTCTCTAATACTGGGTATACGGTATTATTCTATCAGTTTCCAGAAAAAAATCAAGTTGAACTATATAACGTCCGGCATCTATTCCAATGGACGGCTGGTTTTTGATAAGAACTTTTCCGGTAATTTCTTTTGGTTTGTCTTTGATCCTGCCGCGAAAATAGCTTCGCACGGCATCTTTTAAAGCTTCTTTTGATGCATCAATTATACCATCGAATCCGTTTTCGATTTTTCCGTATCCTTTTCCACTGATTACCGGATTATTGATTGAAGCCCAGAGTTCGTAGTTCCTGAGCATCTGCTGTGTCCTGGTAAATTCAACCCAGCAGTTGAATTTACCATCCTGTATCCATGAATCTGTATATGATATGTCTTTCTCGGAATTTCCGAGCGGCTGAATATACGAAAAATCAAAAAAATCTGTGACACCACGTAATTTATCGGACGGTGTGTAGGTAAAATTCCATCCATTTACCATTCCGGTGATGAGAAACGGTGCAATCATTCTGAGTCGTTTTACCGGATAATCATACACTCCTGCTGACGTATTCTGAGCTTCTGCCAGTTCAGGATATGCATCTGTTTCTGCCCATAACGGTATGCGTATATGCTCAATCACGGACGGAGTTTGCGCTGTACCTGTTGCAGCTGCTGCGAGTACCGTACAGAGGAGTATCAGTTTCTGTATGCGTTTTTCCATATACATACAGGATTTATTCCTGTCCTGATAACAAAATACAAATAAGCTGCTGCAAGTCCGAACAGATGGGTTATATGCGCGACTCCACCGTTAAATCCTGCAAACTGGCTAACAAGTTCAATTACTGTATATATAACGACAAGAACCGGAGACGGAACCGGAAGTATACCCCAGAAATAAATTTTTGAACGGGGATATACAACCGCGAAGGCAAAGAGTACGGCATATACAGCACCGCTTGCACCGATAAGTGCGACATTGTAATGTCCCGTAAGAACGAACACTGCAAGTGAAAGTGCTCCGCTGACTGTTCCGCATATAAGATAATACAGTAAGAATTCTTTTGAGCCGACAGCTCTTTCTACTGCGAGTCCGAACATAATAAGCCCGAACATATTGAAGAAAATATGTTCCAGATTTCCGTGTACGAACATGTAGGTAATTATCTGCCAGTACATTTTCCGGTAAATAAATGCCGGAGGATAGAGACTCAGTGTTGTCTGCAGTTGGGGAAACAATAATGTAATAACATAGATGAGGACATTTACCGCAGCAAGATACAGTGTCACATGAATATTTGTATATTTGAATGGTTTGCGGACGACAGATGCTGCTTTCATTCGAATTCTTCAGAGCAGTCTTTAAGCAGTGCAGGATCCGCATAGGTGATTTTGTTGCGCCCGTTGTTTTTTGACATGTACAGGCCCTGGTCCGCCTGATTTACAAGTCGTTTCGGCATAATAACCGGGTTCAGGTCACGGTCGAATACGGCTACGCCTCCGGAGATGGTTACATGCAGATGCTGGTTGTTGAACTGAAAATCAAAATTTTCGATTGTTGAACGGATACGTTCGGCAACTAATATTGCCTGTTCCCTGGGTGTGTTGTCGAGCAGAACGGTGAATTCTTCTCCTCCGTACCGGCTGGCCAGATCCTCTTCACGCAAACCTGTTTTAATAAGAGAAGCTACTTGAATCAGAACATAGTCACCACATTCATGTCCGTATGTGTCATTGAATTTTTTGAAAAAATCTATATCGAACATCAGTACTGCGATCGGGATTTTTTGAACAAATGCGGCATCAAGCTTGTCTCCGAGCACATTGAAGAAGTAATATTTAAGTTTAAGCTTTGTCATCATATCAGTGGAAGATCTTTCAACGAGCGCTGCATTATTTATTGCAAGCGAAGCGAGCGTCGCAATGGACATGATCTGTTCTTTTTCATATTCGGTATAGTCGGTTACACCATCAAAAATAATCCGTTCGCCCAGAAAAAGGATCCCGTTCATATTGTTTTTCTGGATAAGCGGTACAAGAAGTGTCGGATGAAGAGATTCTATTACACTTAAATCTGTGTCTGACGGTACCTGATCTTTAAGATATTCCAGCGAAATAGCACGTTTTTCGCTGTACAATTGTGCAACAATCGGATGACAGCCGGGTATTTTGCACTTTGTACCAGAATCGAAGTTGATATCACTGTGGTTAGTTTCAAGGATAAATTCATCGGATTCCATATCATTATTGCGTACAAAAATACCGGCACCGAGAACATGCATTTGTGCCATACAGATATAAACAATCGATTCAAGAAGTTTAGAAAATTCCAGTGTTGAGCAGAATGACTGGGAAATATCAAGAAGTTGTTCAAGATCATAAATTTTCTTTTCATACTGAGTGGTAAGTTCCATCATTTGTGGATCGCATGAATTTTCCTTTTTCGATGTTCTGCTCATGGATTTATCTCTTTTATTGTAGTAATTATAGCATAATTTTTCATAATCTCAAAGAATATTCCCCAATTTGGATACTGTCGTTCAAGCATATCCGTATTGTCTCTGTTTCTGGATGACATCATAAGTACTTTAAGATTTGAAATTATTTCTGATGCCGGTTTCTTTGCATCAGCCAGAAGTTCTCCCAGTTCAATATAAAGCCTGTTCAGATGATTTGTTTCTTCCTGAACGAGCTTTTGTGCAGCATTATTTGCTTTCCCAACCATAGTTTCCATTTTTTCATAAAAATCTGAGTCCTTGTGGCTGTCCCTCATATATCCTTCCAGAACCGCGACATCGTTTTGTTTTCCATGCTTAAACGAATCCTCAAATGCCTGAATTTTTTCCGGACATTCCAGAGCTGCATAAACTATAGCTGCAAATTCCGTTTTATGCGTAGAATTATTAAAGAATCCTTCTACTACTATATCGTTTATCAGAGACTGTATCGGTTCAGACAAATAGAGTTGCAGAAATGTTTTCAGAATTTGCAGCGGTGTAATCCATGAAAATGCGAGTGCGGAATTTGCCTGCAGCTTATCATTCATATTGTTGTCGTAACCGTTCAATATCGCCAGCGGCGCTCCGTTAAATAATTTTTGAAGTTCACTGCTTATCCGCAGGTCTTTTGTTTCAGTCTTAATCCGCTGCTCATCTGCATGAAACTGCTGCTGCATTCTGTTTGCAAAATTCTGCCTGGGGGATTCATGATATTCGGCTGTTTTCGGTATGTATGCAGCATCCTCTTTGTAGACCCGGATCAGAGACAGAAGGTGATCAGGTGTGAGAATATGTGTAAGAACGTAGGCGATTTTTTTTATATTTTCAATATATTTTTTACTTCGCTGGGAAGAAAGAGCGCCGTTATTCTTGAGTTGTGCAAGTCCTAATACCGCATTTGCAACTGCTGTATTTATATTTAAATCAGCAGTCTGATAGTATAAATCTTCAAGTGTATTTCCGATACGGGCAAGCGGGACTTCCTGATACAATGGTTCGTGTGAAAGATCAAGAGTTGAGAAGTTAGTGTCAAATATTTGAAGGATAGCAGCAAAATTGAATTTACATAAATCCGCAAGCTGATGGACTGCCGTAATGTCTTTATCCATCCGTTTGAAAGAATCTCCATTAAGCGATTTTATGATTTTGTCAAGTATCCGGTGTTGTCGTTCAAAAATATAGTTTTCCGGTTGATCAGAAGATTGTACTGCTGTTTTTCTGTTTTGATATAAAAGAGATTCAACGTTCTGCTGTTCTTCTATTGTGAAGCCTGTAAGAACAAGTTGTGCTTCAAAGCGCTGACGGCGGGGAATATCATTCCCTCCGATAGTTGATAAAAATAAATCGTCAAGCGGTTTTGAATTAATGTACAGAATTTTTATTGCTTCTCCGAAATTCGGCAGAAGATTACCGTTGCGATACAGTGCAGGCTGGAATGTACGAATATCCGCTTCCATTTTTTTAATCTGGATACGTTTCTGTACTTCAGGAGAAGATTTATTGAAGATTGATTCAAAGAAATCTGCAATAGCCTGTAAAAAAAACATATAATATTGTAGCCTTACATCTTTATCTATTCAATACTATGAACAATATTGGACAGTGTTCAATATTGTATGATACTCCGCAGGAGTCGCAGCATGAACCAGTTGGAGTCTGATTTCTGCACCCCCTTTTAAACCTTTTGTGTAGGCACAAAACCTTTTCCGCATTTCTCTGCATGCATATTCTTCCCCGATGTCGTTGATCAGCAGAGAAAGCTCCCGGAATCCGGTCCGGATGCGTTCTTCCGTTTTTATTATATCATATACCCCTGTTTCAAACAGTTGTTTTGTTTCTGTAAAAATGAACGGATTCCCCATAGCTCCACGTGCAAACATAACAGCACTGCATCCTGTCTGCTCAATCATTGCCCTTGCATCTTCCGGTGTAAAAAGGTCCCCGGAACCGAATACAGGGACACGCCCGGCGACGCGGGTGACAAGCTCCTTCATTATTGTCCAGTCTGCCTTTCCTTCATAGCCCTGTGCACGTGTACGCGGATGTATCGTTATGGCAGAAACACCGGCACTAAGAGCTGCATCAGCAGCTTCTTTCCATGTTATTGTTGCATCATCCCAGCCTGAACGTATTTTTACGGTTACCGGTATTTTTCCTTCTACAGAATCAACGACAGCTTTTGTAACAGTGTAAAGTCTTTCAGGATCACGTGTAAGTGCTGACCCTGCTCCCGTTTTGATTATTTTAGGAACAGGGCAACCACCGTTTATATCAATACATTCGCAGTTTGTCTGTTCAAGTACAATACGTGCAGCTTTTGCCATGACTTCACTCTCTCCTCCGAAAATCTGGACAGCATATGACTTTTCATTTTCCGCACGATTCATGAGTGCTGCAGTTTTATTATTTCCCCGGACAAGCGCTTCTGCTGATACCATTTCAGTATAGGTAAATGCTGCACCGTGTTCTATACATACGGTCCGGAATGCTCTGTCGCTGTATCCTGCGACAGGTGCCAGAAATATATTACCAGTAAGCTCGAGCGAACCTATTTTTACTCCGTGATACAGCATTTATTCCGGGAGATTAAATACTTTACAGCTGTTTTTCCACAACTGTTCACAGAGTTTTTCAAGGTCCATTTCGAGTAAATCCGCAAGGAAGTGTGCTGTTGATGTGATATATGCAGGCATTGTCCGCTTTTTTTCGCGATATTCAGCGGGAATCATGAACGGACTTTCAGTTTCGATAAGTATGCGGTCGAGCGGTATGTTAAGAACTGTTTCATGGAGGTTACGTGCGTTTCTGTAGGTAAGGTTTCCGGCGAAAGAGAACCAGACATTTAAACCCGCATCCAGACATTTTTTTGCATATACCGCATCCTCCGAATAGCAGTGGAAAATTGCACCTGCGTCGGAGATACGTTCTGAGAGTACATCAAATATATCTTTACCCGCATCGCGGTTGTGAATGATAACCGGCAGATTGTGTTTACGGGCAATTTCGAGCTGTGTAATGAACAGCTCTATCTGTGTGTGTTTATCACCGAACTGCTTGAAATAGTCAAGTCCTGTCTCTCCTACCGCTACGACATTTGGGCGCTTGAGATTTTCTTCTATAACAGCAGCATAATCCTTCCCGGGGTTTGTTACTTCAGACGGAGCAACCCCTACTGCATGATAAATACCGGGGACGACTTTAAGGTTGTTATACACACGGGTAAAGTCATGAAGGCTGTTGTTGATAGAGACAATACGGGTTACGCCAGCCTGTTTTGCCTGCTGAATAACGCGTAACTGTTCAATAGGATCGTCGTAGATCAGCCCGATATGGGCATGAGTATCAAAAAATTGCATGGCTTTTCTTCCTAGTAAGTAATAAGGGATCGGAAATATCCCGATACTCTTAAAGATAACACAGGTTGCTGTTGAAGTCAACTTATATTTGTTTGACAGGCAACGATTTACTATGATATACTTAGTAACATTACTGGTATTTCATGATTTATTTTAAATGCAGACAAGGATAGTGCTGTGGCCCGGACACAAAAATATAAAAAAATAGAAAAATCGTTCGCATCAAAAGTACATGCTGCTTTTTTGTCTTTTTTTCATATGATAGAAAGTGCAGCGCTTCATGTATTTAAATTCCTGGACAATAAACTTACGATAATGATTGTGCCGCATTCACAGGAAAAGGTAATTAATTTTCAGACCAACGTATTTTCGCTTGGGTTTGGTATTATTCTTATATTCGGAATTATATCGTCATTTTTTTATTTTGACCGCCGGGCAGTAGGTTCAAGTGCAGAAATTTCAAAACTTACATCAAAAAATCGTGAAACGCAGGCAAGTCTTGATGAACTCAGGGATGAGAATACAAATCTGCTTCAGACTGCAAAACGTTTTCAGACGTCATTGTCACAATCTCTTTCACTCCTCGGTATTAGTGAAAGCAGTCAGGTTTCACAGGCCTCTGTTTCCGGCAGTGATCTTTCTTCCCTCTTTAATACAAGAGAAAGTGTTACAGGTTCCCTGAAGGAAACTGCGGATGTAAAAGAACTTACGTGTTACCTTGAGAATGCAGTTCAGCCTGTAGAACAGATAGGTAAAATGCTTGAGAACCAGAATTCGCTGTTTACGGAAATTCCGAGTATCTGGCCTATACGAAATCCGAATGCTCATATTTCTATGGCATTTGGTCCAAGTGTTCATCCTATTACCGGACAATGGTATATTCATAAAGGACTTGATTTTTCGACATATCGTTCAGGTGATCCGATTATTGCGACTGCAAACGGACAGGTTGTCACCGTCGGTTACGATGCCAGTTTCGGAAATTACGTTATTATTAAACATAAACATGGTATTTATACACGATATGCTCATATGATGTATTCCATTGTATCAAAGGGACAGTTTGTATCGCAGCGGGAAGTTATCGGCTATGTAGGTAATACGGGTATTACGACAGGCCCTCATCTTCATTATGAAGTACATATTGGTTCTGATGTTGTTGATCCTGCAAAGTATATCAACGTTAAGCTTTCCGACTAGCAGGTCTGTATGGCATTACATTCTGATGATATTTCAATTAATACACTAATAGGCAATGGTTCTGTTGTTACCGGCAATCTGCGGATAAACGGTTTTATACGCATTGATGGTGATATTAATGGCAGTCTGGAAACGGACGGCAATGTAATTATTGGTGAAAAAGCACGTTTGAAGGGAAACGTGAATGCAAAATCAGCGATTATAGGCGGTATAGTTCTTGGTGATGTAATTGCAAGGGAAGGCGTAACGCTGCTTTCGTCTGCGGTTGTAATAGGCGATATTATTTCACGTAAAGTTCAGATTGAAGATCATGTTGTGTTTCACGGATATTGTATTTCTCTTGATAACGAAGAAAAATTTGATGGTGAATCAGAAAAATATCTGCAGGCAAAGATAATTCGTAATAAGGCTTCTCTTACATGAGTTCAATTGATCAGATTA
>JALNVF010000059.1 GCA_023231445.1 Treponema sp.
GCGGAAAAACTTTTACAGCATTTAAAAGAAAAAAACGCAATGTACCCCGGAATTCTTTGTGATGCCGATAACGCGTTAAAAAAAATCTACAAAGAATCCGGACAGAAAGAAAAATATATGCAGATGCTGCAGCATCTGCTGAAAACGGACAGAAGAAGCACCTGGGATCAGTACCTCGAATATAAGTCCTTTTTCCCGGCATCAGCGTGGCGTCCGGCATTAAAAGAAATCCTTGCATTGAATCTGGCCCCTGAACTGGAAAACCGCATATATATAGAAGAAAATATGATTGATGATTTGTTCCATTCTGTCAGCGCACATCACCGGGCATATCATTCGCTGCATGAACTTAATGCATATGAAAAATATCTGTGTCCCAAATATGAACAACAGCTTGCGGACATGTATGAAGAATGTCTTTCAGACGAAATAAAACAGGTATCGAACCGCGCTCAGTATAAAGAACTGGCGGGATATCTTAAAAAGCTGCATAAATACGACTCCGGGAAAGAGAAGGCAGCTGCGTTGAAGCAGCAGTGGATGCAGGAATATAAAAGAAGGCCTGCACTTATGGAAGAGCTGAGGAAGCTGAAGTTTTAGGATGGAACTGCCGGTATAGACAAGGAATACGGGCAGAGCGTTTTATGCAGGATTTCATATACACAGACGGCAGCTGTATAAAGCTTGTTCAGAAGCCGGACAAGACTTACGCAGGCATTACGTATGTAACAGGCAGCCTCCGGACTAGTCATGGATAAGTTCTGCGCATGTAATACGCAGGATTTGAATAAGTCATGGACAGGAGCTGCATGTGTACCAGTCAGGACCTGTCCATGTCATGGACAATGATTGCGTAAGCAATACGCAGGACCTGCGCATGTACATGGACAATGATTGCGTAAGTAATACGCAGGACTTGCGCATGTACATGGACAATGATTGCGCAAGTAATACGCAGGACTTGCGCATGTACATGAACAATGATTGCGTAAGTAATACGCAGGACTTGTATAAGTACTTAATCAGAGAAAAATGAAAATAACGGTGCGGAGAATGGCGGCCTTAATCTCCGCAAAATGTGCGGAGATTAACTGGTTATATTCCGCATTTTAAGGTAGTATTGTAAGTATGGAGCAATATATCTGGCAGAAAGACGACTGGCCTTACTTTACCTGGAGCGCTGACGAAGTACGTACTGTATCCGACGCTGCAGAACGCAGGCAGGCTGAACTTGAAGGCGCAATGGCAGCGCTCGGGTTTTCCGTTCATCAGGAAAGTAGTGTTTCTGCGATTACCAGTGAAATAGAAAAATCAGCTCAGATCGAAGGGGAGCGTATTCCGCAGGAAGATATACGTTCGTCCGTTGCCCGGCATCTCGGCGCAGAAAATATTCTGACGGAAGAAGCGGTACGCCGTCTGAATTCGAATCAGATTTCTGAAAGAACCAATTATATAGTAGAAATTGTACTTGATGCCATAAAGAACTGCAATGTACCTTTGACAAAAGAACGGCTCTGCGGATGGCAGTCGCGCCTTTTTCCCTTTGGAATGTCGGGCGGATATAAGATTACGACGGGCAGATACCGCCTTGATGAATACGGGCCGATGCGTGTCGTTTCCGGGAACATGGGGAAAGAAACAGTTCATTATACAGCTCCGCCTGCGGCTGGACTGGACACTGAGATGGACCGGTTTTTCAGCTGGTTCAACGAGAGCGCATCAGCATGCGGAGGATTTTCGGTAAAAAGCGCCGTCGCTCATCTGTATTTTGTAAGTATTCATCCGTTTGACGACGGCAACGGACGGCTTGCCAGAATACTTGCCGATATGATCCTTTCACAGCGAGGAGGCGACCGCCTTTTCAGTATGTCGGCGCAGCTGCAGAAAAACAGGGCCGCTTATTATGCCGGACTTGAGAAAGCGCAGCACGGCGGCCTTGATATAACCGGCTGGATCACCTGGTATCTTACCAGTATGACGGCTGCAGTTGATGAAGCGATGCAGGAAATACAGAAAACAGGAGACAGGCTCCTGTTCTGGAAAAGGGTGAACGAAAAGGTTCCGCTCAATGAGCGGCAGCGCACGATGCTCGACAGACTTTTGACCGGCTGGCAGGGAAAACTGACGACTACAAAATGGGCAGTAATCTGCCGCTGCTCTCAGGATACCGCCTCCCGCGATATCAATCAGCTCATTAAAGCCGGAGTTCTGGAGAAAGAAGCTGCCGGCGGAAGAAGTACGTCGTACGAGATCGTACGGAACCTGAAATAAGAATTTGGTTTTGACTGTTTCGGGTATTGTTCAGGAGGCGCACCGCCGGATGAGCTGGATGTACTTTAAAATCTGCCGTCCGGTATAACCTGACAGATTCCATCGTTACCCCCTGATACTGCATTCCCAGACAATGCATACACGCCAGCATTTGTCCTTGTATGTCTGTAACCGTTGTTTACCTGTCTAAAAGGTTACCTTACAGGTTTCCTGCAGAGTTAATTATGCCCGTATCTGTTCCGGTATCTGCTGCTCTTTTTCAATAAGCTCCATAACATACGGTTTTACTGCTTCCGCAACGGCATGAAAAAGAGGAACGACTACGGAGTTACCGAACTGCTTATAGGCACGGGTATCTGAAACTGGAATTATATAGTCGTCGGGATAACCCATTAGACGCGCACATTCCCGTGGCGTCAGCCGCCGGGGATTTTTTCCTCTCTGGTATACAAGTATTTCTGAACCGTCTTTGTAATAGCGTGCGGAAAGTGTACGGGTGGTGTCAGTTTTTTTTACAAGCCCATATCCGAAGCCGTTGCCTAGAGAGCGGTGCTTTGCGGCGTACGCCTGAAGGTATGCCCACAGATTGTCGGTAAGCGTATATTTATCGTGTACGCGGTTTTTGTGGAAATCGAAATACTTGTCGCCGTCTTGAGGAAGAAACGGTTCGGAACCATCGGTTTTGTGAAGTATTGATTCCAGTTTTATTTGTCCTTTTTGAGGAATATCGACATTCTCCATTGAAAAACCGGTCATTCCGCGGAACCCGACAATGACGATTCGTTCACGGTGCTGCGGAACCCAGCTTTGTCCATCTATAATTTTATAATCGACTGTGTAGCCGAGTTCCTTTGTAAGGGTTTCCATTATAATTTTAAAAGTACGGCCTTTGTCGTGCGATTTGAGGTTTTTTACGTTTTCAAGGACAAAAGCCTTGGGCTGCTTTGCTTTTATAATCCGGGCGACGTCAAAAAAAAGTGTTCCCTGTGTTTTGTCGGCAAAGCCTGTAGGGCGGCCAAGAGCATTCTTCTTTGAAACGCCTGCAATGGAGAACGGCTGGCAGGGAAATCCGGCAAGAAGAATATCATGGTCTGGAATAGTATCTGCATCGACTTTTGTAATGTCGCCAACGATAGATTTTTCAGAAGGATAGTTTGCTGTATATGTTTTTTGAGCATAGGTATCCCATTCGCTCGTGTAGATACATTTTCCTCCCGCAAGCTCAAATCCTCTGCGGATTCCGCCGATTCCGGCAAAAAGGTCAATAAAGGTAAAGTCGCCTTTTAAAATGTCGGCAGACCTTGCTGTGATTTTCCGGGAGATCATGTTGTGAAGACGTTCCGTAATATAATTCTTTGGTATCACTTCACCTTTAAGCCAGCGGAGAACGGTACTTTTTGCAACCTGGAATTCATCTGCAATTTCCTGTGTCGAATACATGACGGCTGCCTGCTGAAGAAGTTCTGTCACTGAATTTTTTTCTGTATCTGTCATTTTTCCCCTGCCTGACGGTTGTGATAATAGTGGGTCTGTTAATTGCATTATGCAATATTTATTCCCCATGGTCAACAGTGATTTCTTCCTTTGTCGGTATTTTTCCTGCAGGGATATACCGATAATCTGAAAAAGGAGTTCCCAGTGAGATTCAGTTCTATCCGCAGTATAAGTTCATGGTATGAGTCTAAATGTATTACACGGGTATATTTCAAACTGCTTGCGGAAAATGATAACAGCAAACAGCAGTTGTATCTTGGAGGCGGAGACCTTTCCACTTTGCAGCAGATTCCACTTGCAGGAGAAGTTACAGCAGAACCTGGTCCCGAACATATAACGTATAAAGCTCCTGTTTCGTGGTACTGGATTGCGGAAGACGGTAGTACGCAAAAAGCACCTGGAGCGCAGCTCATTGAGTATTCAAAATATCCGGAATTCAGGCTTTCCGGTTTTCTGAAAGGGTGCAGTGCGGCCCCGTCTCAGTATATGCAGCCGGTCCCGAAAGAAAAACGCTGTTCGAACAACGGTAAAGACGGTCGTGTGCTTGTTATGGGAATAAAGGGTGTCGATATTTTTGCATATCTTGCTCCGAAAGGTTCGGCTCTTGCAGGTGAACTTATAAACAGCAGCATACGCTTTCTCCCTGAATTCAGACAGCGGAAGACTGTTGCTGCTTTTGATGTACAACCCACAGAAAATATTTCTATAAATGATCTGCCGGACGGACGGATGCCGGTATTCGAGCTGAATCTTACTACCCGTGAGAAACTGTATGAAAAACTTCGTCCGATTGTAAATCAGGGATATATAAGCCCTGAAGTGATCGGAAAGAACGGGGTACATAAGACAGACACTGCTCCGAATGCCGGTGGCTGCACGCTTGAGACTGCGTTCGGCATTCAGGCAAACGCTGCAGCAGAACCTGATTATAAGGGCTGGGAATTAAAGGCATATTCCGGTACCGTGCTTACACTTTTTACACCGGAACCTGATGCCGGATTTTATCATGAGCATAAGACCGAGTTTGTGCGGAAATACGGGCATAATACGGATAAAGATCCCGATGTAAGATATTTTTCGGGGCCATTTTCGACAAAGAACTATAAATTCGGGTTAAAACTTGTACTTCGGGGATTCGACGAAGAAAACGGGAAGGTGACCGATTTAAACGGTGCGGTGGAACTTATCGATGAAGACGGTAAGATGCAGGCAGCGTGGACCTTTCCAAAACTGCTGCATCACTGGCAGGAAAAACACGCTCACGTCTGTTATGTAAAATTTTCAAAGAACAGGGAAAATCACCGGATAAAATATTCTCCCGTCGTACATATAGGGGAAGGTACTGACTTTGAAAAATTTCTGCAGGCAGTTGCGAACGGAACTGTCTATTACGATCCCGGTACGAAAGTTGCGCGCTCTGATGATATAAAGGTGAAAGTAAAGACAAGAAGTCAGTTCCGTGTGAAAGATACCGGTCTGAAATATCTGTATAACAGTTTTACGGAAGAAGATCTGACGGATAATGGACACAATTGATTCGGAAACACGCAGCAGAAACATGTCTCATATCCGCAGCAGAAACACAAAACCGGAACTGCTTGTCCGTTCTGCTTTGTTCCGCAGGGGATTCCGTTTCCGGGTAAACTGCAAAAAACTGCCCGGACATCCTGATATTGTCCTGCCGAAGTATCATGCCGTTATTTTTATAAACGGCTGTTTCTGGCATGGGCATGAAAACTGTGTGAATTTCCGGTTGCCGGGAACCAGAACCGACTTCTGGAGAGAGAAAATAAAAGGAAATGTAATCCGTGATAAAAAGGAACGTGAACTGCTGCATAAAAACGGCTGGCGTATCTGCATTGTATGGGAATGTAGAATACGGACAAAAAAGGAACTCAATACGCTTGATGCCGTAATTGATGAAATGAGCAGCTGGATAAAAAGCAGCCGGACATTTCTTGAGATACGGTCGGAATCTACATACCGGATAAAAAGGGATTATACAGCTGCTGTTGCAGAAACTGAACCGGAATATAAAAAATAGAAAATCAGCGTAATTTCAGGACTATAAGTCGCGATATTACGCTAAATTATGGACTTTTTTGTGGTATACTTTAAGGAATATCATAGAGACAGTAAAATCGAAAACGGCAATGTCAGAAGAAGACATAAAACAGCTTTTTCTAAACCTGGTGCTTAATGTACAGAGAAAACACGAAAATATTACGATGGAGGAGCAGAACCTCTCTTCCGTTACTGCCAATGTGCGATACCATGACGAAACTCAGGACATAATTATTATGGATGCCAGATTCAGAAAGGTTTATAAAATAGACAATCTCAAGCTTGCATGGCGGAGAATAGCAACGGCGACAGGTAATATATCGTATAAAAATTATTACAGGCAGTTATTTGTTGCCTATGAGATGAATCTTGATTCGAATCTAAAAGAATTATCTGTAAAAATACAAAGAGACTATGAACCTTCTGCACCGTTAAAAATATATGTACCAAAAGCTTCCGGACTGTTACGAACTTTTACACTTTTGGAAATAGAAGATCTAATTGTGTATCAGGCGATTGCTAATGTTCTTATTCCGGATTTTGTAAAAGAAAGAAAAAAATTCGAAATGAATACTGTTTTCAGTAATATTTTTTCTAATGACATAGAGAAAAATATATTTTTATTCAGACCATGGAAAGACGGCTATCATGCATACAGAAGAAAAATTGTAAAAAATTTTGAAAAAGGCTTTATTTATACAGTACATTTCGATCTTGCTGCTTTTTATGACACCATAGATCATAATTCTTTAACCGGGGAACTGATTCATAAGCAGGATTGTGAGTATGTGATACTGTTGAGGAGATGTCTTGCAGCATGGTCGAATACGAGTGACGCAGAGTATCGAAAAATTAATCATTCTATCCCACAGGGACCTATTTCATCCAGTGTATTTGCAGAATTATATCTGCTGCCTCTTGATGAAAAAATGGATAACTCCGGTTTCATATATTCGAGATATGTTGACGATATTGTTTTACAGGGAAAAACGAGAGAGGAAGTTATTAGAGGAATTGTCTGTCTTGATAAATTATGCAAAGATAAGGGGCTTGTGCCTCAAAGCAGTAAATTTGAAATCATAAAAGCAGAAACGAAAGAACAGGCACTTGGAAAAAAACCGAGCATTTCATTTTCGGAAAAAACAATAATTTCTAAGAACGATGATGAGCTGCTGAAAAACTTTAAGAAAGCGTTTGAAGAGAATCCTGTTAACGGCTCATCAATTCGATATATGTTAAAAGCATGCAGAAGAGATGGTGCCCTGGTTTCTGTTGTACTTGAAGAATTCGATTCACATTATGAATTAGCAGAGGATATGTGTGAGTATCTTTCATATAATCCTGATTTTGCTATATTGATTGAAGCAAAATTTGGTAATTCATTGTTATATGGCAGTATCCCATATGATTATGTAGAAAGTGTTTTGTGGAAATTATTTGCAAAAATGAACACATCTTCACCGTTGGATCAGAAATATGAAAAGAGAGCAATGGAGTTACTGGTAAATCAGAAATCTGTAGCTATGCAGTATTGTCTTTATATTTATTTAGCATCGTGTAAAGACCATAACCTTATCGCCTGGCTAAGTTATTGCAAATCTGCTTTGATGCAGGCTTTGATAGTGCCGTATTTTTCATTTAGCATTGTCTTACAGTCTTCATTTTCCGATCTTTTTGTTGCATTTGACAATCGGACTTCGAAGACTCCTATGATAGCCTTAAATAATTATCTTAAAATGGGTGTTTTAACCGGAGAAATATCAACTGATTCCGTTGCACAATTTTATTTACAGGAGCATTTAGACATAAGGACAAAGTATGAGACGATTTGTTATTTTCTTGAGAAAGATTATGGCATAAAAGGAAAAACTGAATGGAAATTATTTTATGGAACTGATTATATAACGGCATGCGAATTAATGGCAGCTATACATAAATCGATTAATATTGATAAAACTCTCTGGTTGAATCTGTTTGACAGTTTTAATGATATAACCGTAAAGAAATTGATTGAATGGTTGAATATATGGCAGCCTGCTGTTACGTGGCCGTCTTTATCTGACAGAACAGGAAAAATAAAAGATTATGGAACTTTGATAAATTGTGAAAAAAGTAAAAATCAGTTTACAACACAATATTTAAAATTGGCAAAGGCGTTATGGGCTATTCATAAAAGGAGATGCTGTACACCTTTGTCACATCCGAAAGATTTGCATACAGCAGAAGTTACTACCTTTATAACCGCAGGCGAGAAGACTGAAATGACTAGGCAAATTAGAATTGAATACGATGAAATTGATAACATATTACGGGGACATAGGTTGTAAGTTTGATTTTTTTTTAGCAATCAGTCTGCGAATAATGCATTGAAAAGAAGTGATATGTCAAAATAAATGCGCCCCTGTCATAAAAAGTGTGTAAATGACATTATTCAACAGAGCGGAACATGCTCTTCAAACAGAATTGCAAACTGGTTTCTGGCAAGTCCCCCTTGTTTATTTCAGCATATTTATTATACTTTACTATAAGTTTTTCATATTTTGCAACACGGATAAATTATGTTAATACAGTAAATGCAGCATATTCAATCCATCCTGATTTATTTCTGACAGGTTCCTTATTTTTGAATAGACAGAATGAATATGATTCCCCTATATCTGTGATGTCATCATATTTTTTATACCTCTTCGGAAATTACAGCAATTTGCGGAATGTTTTGTCGATATCTACAAATTTTGTACTAATTCCGGTATACTATCTGGTATATCATTAAAGGATAGTTACAAAGTCTTCCTTATCGAATGTAATAATCAGCAAGGATACATAAAATGAACAAACAGCAGCTAGCATCAAAAATTTGGGAAAGTGCAAACAAAATGCGCTCTAAAATAGAGGCCAACGAGTACAAAGACTACATATTGGGGTTTATATTCTATAAATATCTATCTGACCGGGAAGTTTCTTATCTTAAAAAGGAACATTACAGCGATGAAGATATCATAAAACTGACAAACGATGACAAAGAGGACAGAGAACATATCAGAAAAAATCTCGGCTATTTTATTTCATATGACAGTCTTTTTTCCACATGGATTGACCCCAAGAGTAAGTTCAGCGTAAAGAATGTGCAGACGGCACTTACAAATTTTGCTGTTTATATAGAAGATTCAAAACGAAAAGTTTTTGAGGGAATTTTTGACTCGCTCGAGTCAGGACTTACTAAACTCGGAACTTCCACCGCTGAACAGACAAAAGCCGTTTCAGATCTGCTTCAGCTAATCAAAGGCATTCCGATGGACGGAAAACAGGATTACGATGTTCTGGGATTTGTTTATGAGTATCTTATAAGCCAATTCGCCGCGAATGCAGGAAAAAAAGCAGGAGAATTTTATACACCTCACGAAGTGTCGCTTCTTATGGCGGAAATTGTTGCTGAACACTTAAAAAATAAAGAACAAATAAAAATTTATGACCCTACATCGGGCTCCGGTTCTTTACTTATAAATATCGGACGAGCTGCAGGTAAATATATTGATCCCAAGAAAATAGTGTATTATGCACAGGAGCTCAAGCAGAACACCTATAATTTGACCCGCATGAATCTTATAATGCGCGGAATTAACCCTTCAAACATTACTACACGGAACGGCGATACACTGGCAAAAGACTGGCCGTATTTTGATGAAAATAATCCGGAAAATACTTATAATCCCCTTTTTGTTGATGCTGTTGTTTCGAATCCGCCGTATTCCCAGAAGTGGGACAATAAAGATATGTCCGCAAATGTCCGTTTTAAGGAATACGGGCTTGCACCGAAGGGAAAGGCTGATTATGCGTTTTTGCTGCACGATTTGTATCATCTGCAGCCGGACGGAATTGAGACGATTGTTCTGCCTCACGGAGTTTTATTCCGCGGTAAGTCGGATGACAAGAGCGAAGGACAGATACGCTCTACGCTCATTGAAAAAAACCGGATTGATGCAATTATCGGTCTTCCTCCGAATATTTTCTTCGGAACCGGAATTCCGACAATTATTATGATTCTTAAAAAGCAGAAACAGGATGATAATGTGCTGATTGTCGATGCTTCAAGGCATTTCATAAAGGCGGGTAAAAATAATAAACTTCAGGAATCCGATATAAAGCGCATTGTTGATGTTGTCGTTCAACGGAAATCAGTTGCGAAATTCTCACGACTCGTGAGACGCGATGAGATTCGCAAAAATGATTATAACCTTAACATTCCGCGGTATGTCGACAGCGGAGAATGTCCTGAAAGCTATGATATGTATGCTACAATGTTCGGAGGTTGTCCCGATAGGGAGATAGATTTATTTAGTGAGCTTTGGACTGCATTCCCGAGCCTTAAGAATGAACTGTTTGAGGAAAGTACTATTCCCTACCATCAGCTGCGGACATCGGATATTAAGGATACTGTTTTTAAAAACGACGGAGTCAAAGCCTGGACAAAGAAGTTTGAATCGAAATTTAAAGACTTTAAGCAGTATCTTAATAGTGAATTAATTGTACCGGTTCTTGAGGTAAATATCAGCCGGGTAGAGGATACTGTTTCGGAAAGTATATTTACACGGCTTAAAAATATTCCGTTAATAGATAACTATCAGGCATTCCAGGCGTTTGATGACAGCTGGCAGATAATTTCGACCGATATTGAAGTGATACAGACGGAAGGGTTGAATGCCGCTCGACAGGTGGATCCGAATATGATAACCAGAAAGAAAGGTGAAGAAGAATATACCGTGCAGGACGGTTGGACGGGACATATTCTGCCGTTTGAACTGGTACAGAAAAAATTTTTAAAAATTGATTTGGACGCACTTGAAGCATTGCAGGACAAAATAAGGAAAATACAAAGTGAATACGATGAATTGATTGCGGATTTAACGGAAGACGAACGGGAACTTAATATTCTTAAGGATGATGAAAATTTATTTGATTTTAAGGAAGTTGAATCAAAAATACTTGAGAACTATGCCGATGTTGAATCCGAAGAAATAGAGGCGTTACGGAAATACAACGGGCTATCAGTAAAAGAAAAGAAAGCGTATCAGGTAGTTAGTAATGTAATTGACTGGGGGAAACTCGAAATCAGCAAAACCGGCGTTTATACAAAAACAGCTGTTAATACCCGGATTCTTGAACTGCAGAAAGAACATCAGTTTGAAGCAGGTTCCACCGAAGCAAAACTTGTGTACATCTATAGCCGATTATGTGAAGAAAAAGATTTGTCTAAAAAACTAAAGGCAGCTGAAAATGAGTTACATGAAAGAACTAAAACAGTAATAGAAAACCTTTCCGATGAACAGGTTCATGAAATGCTTTCCCTGAAATGGATCGAACCGCTTGATAGCAGAATACACCGTTTACCTGATGAGGTAATTAACAACTTTGTTGTAAAACTTGAACTTCTTAAAAAGAAGTATGAAACAACGTACGTTCATGTAGCGGAAGATATAAAAAAAGCGGAAAAAAAAATAAGCGATATGATAAACAAATTGACCGGTGATGAATTTGATATGAAGGGATTGAAAGAATTTCAAAAACTGTTAAATGGCGGTAACTAATATGACAGAAAAGAAAAATATCCCTACCATCCGGTTTATTGAATTTGATGGAAAGTGGGAAGAAAAACAGCTGAATACCATTGTTGATAGAGTTACAAGGAAAAACGAACAAATGGAATCTACTTTACCACTTACGATTTCAGCACAATATGGACTTATAGCTCAGAATCAATTTTTTAACAGACAAATTGCAAGTAAAGACGTAAGTGAATATTTTCTCATAAAAAAAGGTGAATTTGCTTATAATAAAAGTTATTCATCCGAATATCCTTGGGGAACAATAAAAAGACTTGATAATTATGATTCAGGTGTATTATCAACTTTATATATTATGTTTGTTCCAAAGAATATCGATTCGGATTACATTTTTACTTATTATGATACTGCTTATTGGTATAAAGAAATTTCAAAAATAGCGGCAGAAGGAGCACGTAACCATGGCTTACTTAATATTGCTCCCGTAGATTTTTTTAATACTTTTTTGTTTTTTCCGAAATCATCGAAAGAGCAACAGAATATAGGTTTGCTATTTCAAATTTTTGACTCTTTTATACAAAATACACAGCAGAAACTGGACAAGACAATTGCACTGAAAAAGACGATGCTTGAAAGAATGTTTCCGAAGGAGGAATGTACCGTACCGGAACTAAGATTTGCGGGGTTTATCGGTGACTGGGAGGAAATAAAACTTGGAGATTTTTTTAAAAAAAATGAGGAAAGAAATCTAGAAGGTATTCCAGTTGACAAAACAATATCTATTGCAACTATGAAATATAATATTAATGGAAACGGCGCTTCTAAAGAATCTCTATGTGCATATAAAGTTATAAGAATTGGGGATATAGCATTTGAAGGCCATACGAATAACGAATTTCGTTTTGGAAGATTTGTTTTGAATGATCTTGGTGCTGGAATAATGTCTCCCAGATTCAGCGTATTAAGACCTAAGGTGTCAATTAATACATGTTTTTGGAAGTATTACATACATTTTGAACCCATCATGCGGAGTATATTAGTAGACGCGACAAAAGCCGGTACTATGATGAACGAATTGGTCATCACTGAGGTTTTTGAAGCAAAATTACTGATTCCATCAGAACCCGAACAGGAAGCCATCGGCACTTACTTTCAAAACATAGATAAGCTTATTTCCTCATATACGCAGGAGCTGGAGAAACTGAAAAATCTGAAAAAAGCCCTTCTTGAACGGATGTTTGTATAGCGGAAGTGGTGTACACCGGGATCTGATTTTATATATGCAGATCAGATTGATCCGTTGCGCAGCGGAACGGCGAGCCGGAATATTAGGGCAGTTCAACATTGTGTCCCGTGACATATCGGAATATTTGAAACGAATGAAGTGAGGTAGTATGTCTGTAAATGATGATACGATAAAAACAGCAATGGATCTGACAATGGTGATGGCTGTGTCGGAATTTGCCGATTCTTATTTGAAATAGAAGAATAAAGGATAGAAGACTGCGTAAGCAGTTGCTCTGCAGTAGAGGATATAAAGATATGAGTCAGGTATTCAAATACGAAAAAGATTTTGAAGACGCGGTTGTAAACCTCCTTCCGAAATACGGCTGGAATCAGGAAGTTATAGAATATCCGGATGAGAACAAGCTTCTTGATAACTGGAAACAGATCCTTTTTGACAATAATAATGGTCAGGAAACGTTAAACGGCTTCCCGCTTACGGACGGTGAAATGCAGCAGCTGATGGACAGAATAAAAGAACTGAAGAATCCGCTCGCGCTCAACACCTTTATTAACGGCAATGACGTTGCAATTGTACGGGATAATAAAGATGACAGACTGCATTACGGCAAAGCTGTTTACCTCAAAATTTATCATCGCGACGAAATTGCAGGTGGGGACAGCCGTTATCAGATTGTGCGCCAGCCTCGGTTTACTATGCCTGACAGTATTTACCCTGAACGGCGTGGTGATTTGATGCTTTTAATAAACGGTATGCCTCTTATCCATATAGAGCTGAAACGGAGCGGAATTCCGTTGAGCGACGCGGCAAATCAGATTAAAAAATATCACAAAGAAGGTGTCTTTAAGGGACTTTTTTCACTAGTACAGGTGTTCGTTGCAATGACACCCGATGACGGTATTTATTTTGCGAACCCCGGATATTACGAAAACTTTAATTCCTCCTTCTTTTTTCACTGGGCGGATAAAGATAACAATCCGTATACGAAATGGCATGATGTTGTATATCATCTTCTTAATATTCCCATGGCGCATCAGCTTATAGGTTTCTATACAGTGGCGGATCACAGCGACGGTGTTTTGAAAGTAATGAGGAGCTATCAGTATTACGCTGCATGGGCTGTAACGGAAGCGGTGCATAAAAAAGAGTGGAATAAAATTGACTGGACGTATGAAGATCAGCTTGGCGGGTATGTCTGGCATACAACAGGTTCGGGAAAAACAATGACTTCCTTTAAGTCTGCCCAGCTGATTGCGGATTCCGACTACGCTGACAAAGTCGTATTTATGCTTGACAGGATAGAACTCGGCAATCAGACTTTTCTTGATTATAAAGGATTTGCCGGCAGTATAGTTGCAGTTCAGGATACTGATAATACGGGTATACTGATTAAAAAACTGAAGAGTTCAAATGCTTCCGACAAACTGATTGTGACTTCAATCCAGAAAATGAGCCGCATCCGTGAGGAAAATGCAAAAAATATTACCGACATTGAAAAAATGCAGAAAAAAAGGCTTGTCTTTATTATTGATGAGTGTCATCGGGATGTTTTCGGAGATATGCTTCAGAATATTAAAAAAACTTTTCCGCGGGCAATTTTCTTCGGATTTACCGGTACACCTATCTTTGATGAAAACAGAAAGAAGATGAACTGTACCGCAGATATTTTCGGCGGAGAATTACATCGTTATACGATTGCACAGGGGATTATTGACAAAAATGTATTGGGTTTTGATCCGTACCGGGTATGCACGTTTAAAGATTCAAAAGTAAAGGAAGTCGTAGCGCTGGACAAAGCAAAAGCCGTATCTGTTGAAGAAGCCATGGCTGATGAAGCAAAGAAAAAGGTTTTCCTTGCGTGGCGCAATTCTACTGTTATGAAAATGGCCGGTTATGAAGATGAAAACGGACAATATATAAGAGGCTATGAAGACTATATTCCGAAATCTCAATATTTGACTCCGGAACATCAGAGAATGGTAGTGGAGGATATAAAAGAAAATTGGATAACGTACAAGGCCGGAACATTTCATGCCTTGTTTGCTACAAGCAGCATTAATGAAGCTATAGAGTATTACAGAAGAATAAAAAATGAAATTCCCGATATGAAAGTAACCGCTTTGTTTGATCCGAGTATAGACAATTCCGGTGACTTACAACTTGATAAAGAAGACGGTATTGAAGAAATACTCAAAGATTATAATAAGATGTATAATCAGAGATTCAAATTCGACACTCATTATCTTTTCAAAAAGGATATAACAGCCAGACTTGCTCATAAAGCTGCATATCTTGGAATAAGCACGCGCCCAGAAGAACAACTTGATCTGCTTATTGTAGTGAATCAGATGCTTACAGGTTTCGACTCAAAGTGGATAAACACGCTTTATATCGATAAAGAAATGGAGTATGAAAGCATAATTCAGTCTTTCTCCAGAACGAACAGGCTTTTTGCTGAAGAATCAAAACCGTTCGGTATTATCCGGTATTACAGGCGTCCGTATACAATGGAAAACCGGATTAAACAGGCTTTCAAGCTTTATTCCGGTGACAGACCGATAGCTGTTTTTGTAAGCAAAATAGAAAAAAATATCGAACAGATTAACAAAATATACCGGGAAATACTGCCTTTGTTTCCGAAGAATAAAGACAATGAACAGGATCTTTCTGCATTACCGAAAGAAGCCTCAGACAGAGCGAAATTTGCAAAGTTATTCAATCAGTTAAATGCATTTCTTGATGCGGCGAAAGTACAGGGGTTTACCTGGAATAAAACGGTATATGAAACGATACATAAAGAAGCCGATGAGGAGGAGCATACATCTTCAATAAAAGTGGAAATTTCACAGGCTGTCTATATGACACTACTTCTTCGGTATAAAGAATTGAATCAGACCGGCGGAGAAAGTCCTGGAGATGATATTCCTTATGACTTAAAAGGCTATCTTGTAGAAACTGATACAGGTAAAATTGATGCCGATTTTATGAACAGCAATTTTGCAAAGTTCATAAAAGCCCGTGAACAGAAAGAAGATGATGCGGTTGTCGTTGCAGCACGCAACGCTCTTCACAAAACGTTTGCAACGCTTACAAAAGAAGAACAGAAATTTGCGAATATGTTTCTTCATGACATTGAACAGGATCTGATACTGGTTGACCCCGATAAAACATTTCGGGATTACATTACGCAATATCAATCAAAAGCAAAAGATGAGGAAATCAGAAAAATCGTTGATGCTCTTGGTCTGGATGAATTGAAACTTCGGGAACTGCTCGATGCTCACGTTGATGAAAATAATATTGACAAATTATCAAGGTTTACTGTTTTAAAAGATTCCGTTGATTTTGCAAAAGCTACAGTCTGGTTTGAACGTATGCTCGATTGTAAAATGCCCCCCAGAACTGTGTCTATCACATTAGATGATTTTCTAAGAAAATTTATTTTAAGCGGGGGATTTGATATTGAGGAAGATAAATCCGCCAAGTATAAAAAAAAGGAAGATGAAGGACTGATGGCTGCAGCAGTTGATGAACCTGATTTTAGTAGAAAAAAACAATAACAGATTAAAAATATTTTACCTTTGTTCGAAGATCATCTGTATGTTTTTTCCTCATATGGGATATTTTATGGCACAATCCGTTATACTACGGGAAAATATTTTCCGGTCTGTAATGTGTATTCGCTTTTCGGTATTCGTTCTCCTTCGACTTCGGCGGCGGTACCGGGGTATTTTGGTAACTGATTGATATGTACAGAAAAAGCCCAAATCTGCGGTATGAAGAAATGCTGGCATAAGTTGCAATTCACCAATACCGTCGGCATCGGGAATGTACTGCCCGGCCGGGAATCATCCGGAAGAACTGTAAAGTCTGTACCGGTCCTGCTGTTCTGATTTGCCGGATTTGACAACAAGTGATAAAAATGAAGGTGGCCTGTACAGCTGAAACGCAGTATACTGGATCAGGAGTTTTGTATGGAAGAACGGGATCAGATTTTATACATGCAGATCAGATTAATCCGTCTCGCAGCGGAACGGTGGCACATGAATATGGGGGATGTTTCAGCGTTATTTGCAGAGCATAAGGTGCTTGTCTTTATCGAAAAAGAATTCGGTATATTTCATACGGAAGGCGATGAAGCTGTGTTGAGTGACATATCGGCATATCTGAAAAGCAGGGGAGCACTGCCTGTATGTCTGTAAATGATGATACGATTAAAAATGCAATGGATCTGACGGCGATGATGGCTGTGTCGGAAATTGCCGGAGAAACAGAAAGACCTGCTGTGGAAATACTTGTCTCTTTTATGAACTCTAGGACAGGGAAAATGCTGTATAACGATTCCACAAAAGCATGGTGGGATGGTCCGTCTGCAATCGCCGATTCATATTTGAAGGAAAAAAACATGCGGCGCAGTTCTGCATAGGGAGAATTCCATTATGCCCCATTATGAAGTAGTAGCAGCAGTCATTACCCGTTCCTCTGAAGATGGCACCACGGAAATATTCTGTGCGCAGCGTCCCGGCCCCAAACCTGGTAAAGAACCGAACGAGACAAACTATAAGTGGGAATTCCCCGGCGGTAAGATGGAACCGGGGGAAACACGGCAGCAGGCACTTGCGCGTGAAATCAGGGAAGAATTCGGTACTGAAATTGCAGTGGGCTCATATATCATGACTGTAGAACATGAATATGCATCATTCAGCATTACCATGCACGCATTCTACTGTACCGTACAGAAAGGCAGCCTTCCGCTTAAAGAGCATCTGGACTCAAAGTGGCTGTCCCGCCCGGAACTTGGACAGCTTGACTGGGCAGCAGCGGACATTCCTGTCATGAAGGCTGTAGCAGAGTAATGAAATAAGGGCTGACTTTCCGTCTGCCGTCTTATGCGTTCCGCATCAGAAGACCGGACTTGCGGTATTCAGGAATAAGCCTTTAACTGCAACGTTCAGAGCTTTGAATTCCTGATATCTGTGATATTGAGCTTCAATGTCTGTGACATTTAACTTGAATCTCTGTGATATTGAGCCTGAATGTCTTTGATATCCAGTTTGAATGTCTGTGATATCCAGCTTGAATCTCTTTGATATCCAGTTTCAATGTCTGTGACATTTAACTTGAATGTCTGTGATATTCAGGCCCAATGTCTGCTGTATTCAGATGACATATACCGGTTTTTCTTGACGGCATAGATATAACCTCCTGTCGATAGGAGAAAGCTTGACAGTTTCGTCGGTCAGCATGATATGTCGAACCATTCTTCTCTTGCAGCACTGTCGTAATCAAACGGTGTCGTTCCGTCTGATCCAGTACCGCATCTGATCAGGACTGTATTCCGGAATCCCACCGTGATATCATACGCACTTATTTTGTGTTATATTCGTACCTGTCTGCTTTTTTATAAGCGGTGTTTTATGGTAAAATCCCTTATACTGAAAACCTGTAACGATAAGGGAGCCTGTATATGCAGATACGATTAAGTGTAAAAGCAAAGGAGCAGATAAAATTACCTGCATTGAAAGATTCGGAAGCAGCTGCGGAAAACCGCTA
>JALNVF010000060.1 GCA_023231445.1 Treponema sp.
GGAGGCCTTGAACAATGCTGCAAAACATGCTTCTCCGTCGGAAACATCGGTTATAATCCGCGGAACAGATAAGGGAACGCTGCTTATCCTTATAACCGACGACGGGACAGGTATGGAAGCGGAACAGCTTTCAGAAGAAAACGGAATTTCCGGCAGCGAACATTTCGGAATAAAAGGAATGCGCGAGCGGGTGGAATCTATGCATGGTACGATAGGCTTTAACTCCACTCCGGGAGAGGGAACGGAAGTCAGAATAGAATTGCCGCTGCAGCAGGTAATACCGTAAATCATTTTCTGCAGACAGTATTCAGTTTTACCATATCTTTTTTTATTTTCTCTGTTGTAGTATAGTTTCTGCATATGAAATCAAATCGTACTAATAAAATTATTCCTGCTGTCTTTATTATAATAGGCTGTATTCTTGCCGTTCTCGTTGTTGTACGCATCGTATACTGGAACGGGCAGCGTTCTGTACCGCGTGCTAAAGTTGTTGTTCCTACTTCAGGAAATGAAAAAGAGCAGAAGGAAACGGACGATGTACAGACGCAGGATAACACATCCATGACAACGTTTGTACCGCTTCTGCCGACGGAAACACTTATAAGTACACTTTCGTTTGATTTGAACGGCGATAATCTTGATGATCAGGTTGTTGCCATTAGAAAAGAAAGCGTTCCGTATCTTATACTGCTTGTCGGTATGTATGATGCAGAGAGTAATTCGTATGTCCGTATTGCCGAAATAGCTACGAATATTTCACGTGTCCGTACATTTTCGTATACGGGTATTGACATGACCGGAGATCATAAAACGGAACTTGTCTATCAGGGAGTACTTGATAACGGCGACAGTGTTATGAGTATTTATATGTGCCGCAGAAAATTGAATAAATTTGAACTTGTGCAGATAGGAAGTTTTGAATCTGACGGTACTATTTTTATTCAGCAGGACGACCGTTCTGAATCGTATGAACTTTCACAGTCAAAAGGAGAAAGCTTTCCTGTATGGGTTTACAGCTCTGCAAAAGACGACAGCGGAGCGGACAATGCGAATTTAAGTCAGATTCAGACAGAATATCAATGGAATGAACAGCTGCAGAAATATTCGCAGATAAATCAGGTCCGTGTAACGGGCAGTCGTATAGCAGCTAAGGAACTTGCACGTATACAGGATGGTACTGTTGAAACATTTGCCGATTTTCTTAACGGATTGTGGTATAAAACGTCTAATGAAAATGACGGTATCCGCTATCTTTTTTTTGATTATTCTGATAAAGAGATTATTTTTCTGTATCAGGATACGGAAGAAGTATATTCCTGGGAAGACAGTAATCTCCGCCGCAGCGGAATTTATCTTTCAACAACGAATGAGTCAATTACGAACATGCAGCGGCGCTGTGATATTTCACTCGCCGGTATTGATGAGGTTCACGTGCATATTATCGATGACGTGCGTATGATAATAAAGGAAAATAATTTATGGGATGGAAGTTATCGTAAGATGACGACTCAGAGTTCTTTCAATACCGATACAAAGAAAACGACGGATGCCGACTACGCTGTGGAGCTTCAGAAGGGCCCTTCCTGGATATCTGACAATGGTATGGATCTTACGTTTACCGATAATGCGTATGAACTTACCGGTAATTCATTGGAAGACAAAGGAATTTTCGTGACTGATACGGTCGCCGGAAACTTTGTCATTCAGTTCCGGTCTTCTTCAGGACAGCAGATTCTTGCCGAATCATATGAGATGCTTTTTGACTCAGTGACGATTCCTGCAACAAAAAAACGCAAAGAAGAGACTAAAACAGATTATAATACACTTCATCTTACACCGATACGTATTTCTCCCGATACGTGTTTCCCTGTGGAAGGTCCGGTACTTACACTTACGCGGAATGAATCCGCATCGTCACCCCGTTCTTGACATAAACACTTTCGTTCTATAGAGTATAATTTATTATGACTGTAAATGAACTTCGCTCTAAATACATCAGCTTTTTTAAAAGCAAGGGTCATGTAGAAATCAGTGGAAAATCACTTATTCCGAATAACGATCCGACTGTTTTGTTCACGACTGCCGGTATGCAGCCGCTTGTTCCCTATCTTTCTGGTGAAAATCATCCGTCCGGTACTCGTCTTACTGATTATCAGAAATGCGTGCGCACCGGTGATATAGATTCCGTTGGTGATCCGGCTCATCTTACATTTTTTGAAATGCTCGGTAACTGGTCCCTCGGCGATTATTTTAAAAAGGAATCCATCGGCTTCAGCTATGAATTTCTTACAGGTAAAGAATATCTTGGAATTCCGGCTGAAAAAATTTCTGTTACGGTTTTTGCCGGTGAAGAAGGTATTCCGCGTGATGATGAAGCCGCCGGTATCTGGGAAAGCCACGGTATTCCCAAAGAGCGTATTTTCTACCTTCCCCGCGAGGACAACTGGTGGGGACCTGCCGGTGTGACGGGACCATGTGGTCCTGATACCGAAATTTTTTATGACACGGGTAAACCTGCGTGTGGTCCTGACTGCAGACCCGGCTGTCACTGCGGAAAATATGTAGAAATCTGGAATAATGTGTTTATGCAGTACAATAAGGACAGTGACGGCAGGTACATACCTCTTAGTAGAAAATGTGTCGACACTGGTATGGGTGCGGAACGTACTGTAGCCATGCTGAACGGCATGAAAACAGTGTACGAAACGGATGTATTTACACCGATTATTGGTTGTATAGAAAAACTTTCAGGTAAACACTACGGTGACAACGAGCAGATTGACATATCTATCCGTATTATAGCGGATCACGTGCGCACTGCGACGTTCATTCTGGGAGACGAACAGGCTGTTACTCCGAGTAACGTGGGAGCCGGTTACATTCTGCGCCGGATTATTCGTCGTGCCGTACGTCACGGACGCAAGATCGGTATTGAAGGAGCATTCCTGGCAAAACCCGCCGACGTTATTATCGACGAATATATCAAGGCGTATCCGGCGTTTTCGGGAAAGAAAGATTTTATATTCGAACAGCTTACAGCCGAAGAAGATAAATTCCTTGAAACGTTAAAGAAAGGAGAGGCGGAATTTGCAAAACTGCTGCCCAACCTTCAGAAGAATCCCCAGAAAATTATTCCCGGACGCGTCGCATTCCGTTTATACGATACATTCGGGTTCCCTATTGAACTTACGGAAGAACTTGGACGCGAAAACGGTATGTCTGTAGATATTGAAGGGTTCAAAGTAGAGGAGAAGAAACATCAGGAAGAGTCCCGTACGCTGAGTGCAGGCGCTTTCAAGAGCGGTCTCGGGGATCACGGTGAAATTTCAACAAAGTATCATACCGCGACACATCTTCTTCAGCAGGCACTGGTGAATGTACTTGGTGATGAAGTTGCCCAGCGCGGGTCGAATATTACGCCTGAACGTCTCCGGTTTGACTTTTCATTCTCTCGTCCTATGACAAAAGATGAAATTCAGAAAGTCGAAGATATGGTAAATGAACAGATACAACGTGATCTGCCGGTGACCATGGAAGAGATGAGTCTTGATGACGCGCGGAAAACCGGCGCCCGTGCATTGTTCAGTGATAAATACGGTGAACGTGTAAAGGTATACTCGATCGGCAGTTTCAGTAAAGAAGTCTGTGCGGGTCCTCATGTGCAGCATACGGCTCAGATCGGACGTTTCAAAATTACGAAGGAGCAGTCGTCTTCGGCTGGTGTCCGCCGTATTCGTGCAGAAATAGAGGGTGGCCTTCCTCTTGAGGCTTAAAAAAACTTGATTAATACGGATGTACTGATCAGCGTAAAGCCGAAAATGAAAATCAACTGTATCCTGTTGTAACACAACGGCGGGATATTTGTTATAATTGAAACACACTTATATAAGGAATAAAAGATGAAACGTTTAGCTCTAGTTTGTACAGTATTGATCGCTGCAGCAGCAGTTGCTTTTTCGCAGTCTGATCTGCAGGTTCTTGCTGTTATTAAGCTGAATAAGAACGAGTCAATTACCGTCAGACAGCTTAAGACCCGGGTAGAGGCATATAAAAAGCAGACAGGAAAAGTCTTTACTGTCGACGAGAAAAAACAGATTCTTGACGCACTTATCGACGAGAAGCTTGTAATGCAGGCAGCTCAGAAGGCAGGCGTTTCTGTTCCGGACAGCTCAGTTGACCAGTACTTTCTGCAGACTATGTCGCAGCAGGTGGGGAAAAACGTTACCGAGCAGGAGTTAAACACGTTAGTTCAGCAGCAGACGAAGATGTCTCTTGACGACTATATGAAACAGCAGGCAGGTATGACCGTTGCTGAATATAAGGAGTATTTAAAAGCTCAGCTGACAGCCCAGCAGTATATTGTCTCACAGCGTCAGAGTGAACTTAAGGCAATAGCACCTTCAGATGATGAAATCCGTTCATTTTATGAACTGCATAAGGCTTCTTTTGTCTGGAGTGATATGATAAAGATATTCCTGGTGTATGTTCCAAAAGGAACAAAACCTGAAGATGCAAAGGCAAAAGCAACGGAACTTCTTAACGGATATAAAGACAAAAAAATGACAAGGGATCAGATAACCGTAAAGTCGAAGGCTGACGGTTCCGGGTATCAGGCTGGCGAAATGCTTATAAATAAAACGGAAAACAGTGCCTCTCAGCTTGGGGTTGCGTATAAAGATCTCCTTGATTTATTTACGAAAGATGCCGGTTATGTTTCTGACCTCCAGGATAATTCTACGAACTGCCAGTTCTATTCTGTAATCGAAAAGTATGCTGCAAAAATGCTTACATTAAGCGATGTTGTACAACCGGGAACGACTGTCACTGTGTACGATTATATAAAGCAGAATCTTGCGCAGCAGAAGCAGATGGAATATCTGCAGAATGCTGCTACTGAGATTTCAAAAACACTTGACACTCCGGATAATGTCGACCGCAAAAAAACAGGCGCCGATCTTGATAAACTGCTCGCTTGGGAAGGAAAATAATAAGTGTCGCGTAGAAAAGGCAGAGTCCTTGCATTCCAGGCGCTCTATTCTCACGAGGTAGGCGGGGTACCTGTTGAAGATTTGTTAACTTTTTCATGGGCTAATGAAAGCGGAATCGTTGCAGCAGATTCTGATGAAGAGTATTTATTTGCCCGTTTTCTTGTCACGGGCACTATGGAACATCTTGAAGAGATAGACGTGCTTATAAAAAGCCACCTTGCAGCAAACTGGAATTTCGATCGTTTGAACAAAGTCTCGCTCTCCATTCTCCGCATGAGTGTTTACTCACTTCTGTATCAGAAAGATACGAGTGCTTCCATTGTTATAGATGAGGCGGTAAATATTGCAAAAGATTTCGGCGCGGATGATTCATTTAAATTCATCAACGCAGTGCTTGATAAAATCAGCAAGGCAGCACAGCAGAAAGAGTGATATGAACGGGAGCCGTGGTTTATACCGGTTCCTGTTTCAGGTGCTTTTTACAGCAGGTATTGTTGCCGCGGTTACATCATGCAGCATGAGCGCTACCCGTAAATCCTTTACGGGAAAGCTTACTGAAATTGATGCGCTCATTGAGCAGGGACAGGATGCTGATGCAGTCTCTGAACTGAAAAAAATCGAAAAAAAAACATATGACTCGTGGTCCCGTATAGGTATTTTCCGCCGGTATGACCAGCTTGGAGAAAGTGAACTTGCTGAGCGGGTGCTCAAAAACGGACTTAAAAGGAATCCGGAAAATACTGAACTGTCGGCTGTCTATGCTCATTTTCTGCTCAGGCAGGGCAGATATGCTGAAGCGGCGAAAACTGCAGAGTGTCTGCGCGGATCTGCGTATGGTTCAATTTATTCAGAAGCGTACATTGACGACGTACTTTATTCCGTAAGCAGTACCGGCGGAAAACCATCGTTCACCGACATAAAATTCTATCCCGTGTATCTTGATGCCTATAATGAAACGCAGGATTCATACTGGCTCCGCAACTGCGCTGTTATAGAAATGACAGCAGGAGACTATGATAAAGCATTTTCTCTGCGTCCGGATGACTGTATGGAAAGTGACGACGCATATTTCTGGTCGCTTGTTTCATATGACGACAAAAATTATGGGACTGCGGCAGCATTTGCAGAAAAAGCACGGACTCTGTATCCTGAGTCATCAATTCGTACAAAGGACAGTGTGTCGCAGATAGAAATAGCATCGATGCTGTCCGATTCATACGTGCTGCTTTCTGAAACTGATAAGGCGGAAGAGATCCGGCATTCGCTGCTTGATCAAATGGCATCTGATCAAGCAGCGAATGCGGATTACGACGACGCATACAAAACTATGATGCCTGCAGTGTATGTCGACAGCGCATTGTATGCAGAAGCAAACAGTGATGACCGGAAATGCAGTAATTTTCTTACATATGCGGTTGATACATGGCCCGATTATGTACCCGGACTTATTGCGTATGCCGATTTAGCATACCGTACAAGTCTGCCGCTTGAGGAAACTCCGCAGGAACAGACACTTCACGACAAAGGTCTGGTGACATTACGTATGGAGAAATACGATAACCGGACAAAAATACCTGTAAGCGATGCAGCTTTCCGGATGGACAGGAGCCTTGAACGAAAAAATGATGCCCATCTGTATATAGCACGGCTTAATCTCAAGTATAAAACTGACAAAACACTTTCCGTAAATGACAAAATTACAGACATCTGGACCGAACTTGAAAACAGCGCTGTCGATACCGATATATATCCGGAACCGCTCCTGGAGTTTGCAGTAAGTAAACTTTTAACATACGGTCAGACAGACGATGCATGGGTATTGTACAGACGATATATCGGTTCAAAGTATAAATTTGATATGAACGGTGATTTCTGGACACAGACAGTATTGCATAAAAATGCACTTACCCTGAGAGAAGTTGAATATGCTGCATGGTTTGCTGCAAACCAGCGCTGCGCAGACACGGCAGAACGACTTTACGAGTACTGTGTGTACGAGAGCAGCGGAAATACCGGAGACTATGAGCAGACCCGTAAAATAGCCCCGTTTGTTTCAACATCGTCGTGCATGAATCTTGCAATGATATACAGCAGTCTCGGGGCTGCTCCTCAGGCTCTTTCGCTCTACAGTGCGGCAGCGTCCCGTTCTGTTGATGTATTGCAGAAGGCGGAGATAATGTACCGTATGGCTGTGATATATGCAGCTCAACAGAAAATCAGGGAGGCAGTACGTTCAGTAGAATATGCGCTCGCACTGGATCCTTTTAATGCCCGCGCTAAACTGCTCCGCGATCAGCTTTCTTTAAAATAAAAAAACCGGCACTTTTATGCACCGGTCTTGTGAACAAATCTGATCTGTTATTTTTCAATCACGGCGATAATATCGCTCATTTTAAGAATAAGATGATCTTCGTTGTTGATTTTAATCTGTGTTCCGGCATATTTGTCGTACATAATTGTATCACCGGCTTTTACCGTGATTTTGTCTTCTTCTGTTCCCGGGCCTACAGCGATAACTGTTGCTGTCTGTGTTTTTTCCTGAGCTGCTTCCGGAATGATGATACCGGATGCTGTTTTTGTTTCAGCTTTTTCATTCTTTACAAGAACTCTGTCTGCCAACGGTTTGATTTTCATTATGTTTGCTCCTATACATTATAGTTTAATAAGAAAATATGAAGCTTAACAGCTTCATACATATAATATACGAATTTTACCCGTTGGTCGTCAAGAAAAAAGGCAATAAAATTATGGGTCAAAAATACCCTTTTTAGTACTTTTTTTTTGTATATGTGTAAAAAAGTCCTGAATTTACTAAAAACAGCCCGGCAAGTCAAGAAAAAACGTATGAAAAGAAAATTTCTTAGTATAAGTCGATATTTTATTTTATTGTAATATAAAGAAATAAAAAAAATATGTTTTTTTTAAATAAATAGACTTTGTTGGCATATTAATTGCTTTAATTAAAGCATAAGGGGTAAATTATGACAAACGATGAAAACATTCTGGCTATGTATCTCAAAGACATTAATAAAATCCCTCTGCTTTCCCGGGAGGAAGAAACTGAGCTTGCGCTCAAGGCAAAGAACGGCGATACTGCCGCAAAAAATAAAATTGTAAATGCTAATCTGCGTTTCGTTGTAAACGTTGCAAAAAAATATCAGAATCACGGGCTTGATCTTCCTGACCTTATCAGTGAGGGAAATATCGGTCTGCTTACCGCAATTGACCGTTTTGATGTGGATAAGGGATACCATTTTATTTCCTATGCTGTCTGGTGGATACGGCAGTCCATACTCAAGTCAATCTGTGAGAAGAGCCGCGCAATCCGCCTGCCGCTTAACAGGGCTAACGAACTGGTTCAGATTGAGCATGCGCGTAAAGCGGTTACCGGTGATAAAACCGAGGAAGAGGAATTCAGGGAAGTTGCTCAAATGCTTAATATGGATAAGGATCATGTGCGCGAGATGGTAAATATTTCCCGTGAGATGGTTTCTCTTGATGCACAGGTTCATTCTCCGGAAAATGACAACACCGCAGTAGGTGACTTTATCGAAGACGGCCGCTATGACGATCCTGATTCAGCTGTTATGACGAGTGCCATGAAGCATGACATAGACAATGTTCTTCGTTCACTCAAACCCAACGAAGCAAAGGTTCTGCGTCTGCGCTATGGCTTAAACGGTGCAAAACCCATGTCACTTAAGGAAGTCGGCGACAAATGCAATCTCACCAAGGAACGCATCCGGCAGATCGAGAAACATGCAATTGTCCGTATGCAGCATCCGACACGTATGAAACAGCTTGAAGCATATGTTGCATAACTGAATACAGCAGAGATAGTAAAAAACGCATCCGGTCCGGATGCGTTTTTTTTGTTGTGTTTGTTTCCTTATTACGCTATTATTGGTGAACAAAAAGGATTTTCATATGCAGATACTTGAAACGATTGTTCCCGTTTTTCTTCTTATCGGATTGGGCGTTATTTTACGGAAGAAAAATTTACTGACCGCATCCGGAGTATCTTCCCTGAAAAAGCTTTTAATAAACGTACTGCTTCCCGTAACGGCGTTCAACGTGCTTATCAACGGAACTATTACAAGGGAATCCTTTCTCCTTATTGCCGTAATGATTGTCATACTGTTTGCTGCATGGGGAATCGGACATGTCTACAGACCTTTTTTTGACAAAAAAATACGGGGATATATTCCGCTTATTATGACGACGTTTGAAGGCGGAATGATAGGCTGGTCTCTTGTTTCGATTATCGTCGGTACTCAGAATCTTTTTCTTGTTATTCCGATGGACGTTATAAACGGTGTTTTCGGGTTTACTTTTTTCGCAGCAAATTTGAAAATTCTTGCCGGTTCCCGAATGACCCGCCGGGAAACTGTAAAGTCTGTGCTTGGCAATCCGCTCATTATTGCCGTCGTACTGGGATTTGCAGGCAGTGCATTTCATCTGGGTACCCGTATAAACAATTCGGCTTTTGCAGGTACGTATAACCGTTGTATTTTGTATTTAACAGGACCGCTTTCTCCGCTTATGCTCATATGCATCGGATTCGGACTTACATTTAACCGGGAAACCTTTTTTACCGGATTAAAAGTTACGGTACTGCGGTATGTGACTGTCGGTGTCCTTACCGCCGCAGCATTATTTTTTCTTTACAGAATACATACACCGTCGCCGGTACTGCTTGTCGCTCTGCTTACCTATTTTTCTGTACCAACGTCGTTTCTGCTTCAGATGTATACGGATGATAAGGACGTTACGGAATTTACTTCAAGCGTTCTCTCGCTTGAGATTATTGCGTCCCTGCTCATTTTCAGCATACTGAGTGTTCTTGTGCAGACTGGAGTTTTCGGCTGTATCGCAGGCTGAGTATCAGCGCACCGACAGTTTTTTCTGCATATATGCAAAAGCATCTGTCCGTGCCTGTACCAGAATGTCTCTGTCGCGTTCTATGTCAGCAATACCGAGCTGCAGATTTCCTGCCTGTACGGTGCCGGTAACTTCTCCGGGACCCCGCAGTTTTAAATCCTGCTCTGCAATGACGAATCCGTCAGTACTTTCGCGCAGCGCCTTCATGCGCTGAATACCCGTTTCGGTTATATTTTTACTGTAAATAAGAAAACAGTATGACTGCATGCTGCTCCGTCCGACACGTCCCCGCAGCTGGTGAAGCTGGGCAAGTCCGAACCTGTCCGCCTGTTCTATAACAATACACGTTGCGCTTGGAACGTCTACACCCACTTCTATGACGGTTGTAGCGGCAAGTACCTGTATTTTTCCGGAGCGGAATGCGTCAAGAGTACGTACCTGCTCATCCTCGCCTACGCGCGAGTGTATGAGTGCACAGTTAAATTCAGGGTAAACATGCTGTGAAAGGTATGCAAACATTTCTTCTGCAGATTTTGGAGCAGTACGCTGAGACGGAGTGCGTTCTTCTTTTCCGTCCGCGGCCGGTTCACCGTCTTCTCCGTACGTGCGGTCGTCTGCTTCAATCGCCGGATACACAAAGTAGGCCTGGTGTCCTGCAGTCAGTTCCTTCCGGACTGCTTCATACGCATTCTGCTCATGACCTTCTGCTACAAGATACGTTGTAACCGGTTTTCGTCCCTGCGGCATGGAACGAAGCACGGAGACATCAAGATCTCCGAATACCGTAAGAGCAAGCGTCTGAGGAATCGGAGTTGCACTCATCATGAGCAGATGAAGCGTATACGAGGACGTTCCTTCAATTTTACGTCCCTTTTCAATTATTGCCTGCCGCTGAAGAACTCCGAAGCGGTGCTGTTCATCTATAACTGCGAGCTGCAGATCGTTGTACAGCACCTGTCTGGAAAAAAGTGCATGGGTACCTATAACTATGTCGACATTTCCTTCCTTCAACTGCTTAAGCAGCTGAGAGCGTCCTGCAGCTTTTACGTTTCCCGTAAGAAACGCCACCCGTATACCGAGCGGTTCCAGCAGGCGGGCCGCAGTTTCAGCATGCTGCCGTGCCAGCAGTTCTGTCGGCGCCATAATCGCACACTGACCTTTCCAGTCGACGACGCGGAGGCAGATAAAAAATGCAGCAAGCGTTTTACCCGAACCAACGTCACCCTGCAGCAACCGTGCCATTGTAAATACCGGTTTCTGTCCTTCCGTATATTTTTCTTCTGCAATATTTTTTATGAGTGCAGCCCGTTCTCTGTATCCCCGGTCAAGGTCGTCGTCCATTTCCATAATAACCTTCTGCTGGTCACGGGTAAGCGGGAAGGGCAGCCGTTCAGACAGTTCTTTCTGCCGGGGAGAAAGCGACACAGAAAAAGCGTTATTTTCAGACGATTCTGATCCCGCAGAAGCATACTGCAGGGGAACCGTAAGCGCCGGTTCAGGAACTGCGCCTTTATGCTCCCATGCACGTCCGGCGATTACACACTGGAACTGGAATAATTCTTCATAAATAAGCGTATGACGGGCTTTCTGTACGTCGGCCAGTGTCTGCGGCTGATGAATCATGCGGACTGCGTCTTTTTTTGCAAGCAGGCTGCGGGACTGCATAATATATTCAGGCAGTTCGTCGACTATACCCATACCGTATTCGCGGAGCGCAGCGGCAATCGTTTTGCGGACGTTCTTCTGGTTAAGTCCTTCCGTGAGCGGATAAACGGGCAGCACGCCGGAATCGGGAAGCACTGCATTTTCATAGTCTGCAAGACTGCCGTTCTGTTCAAGTTTATTCAGTTCGAACGAAGTACTCTGCAGTCTGCCGTATTTTATTTCGAACTGCCCGGTAACCGAAACAATAGTACCTTCCGGGAACTGTTTTTCAAGAAAAGGCCTGTTGAATGCAATAAGCTCCGCATCAAGCGTACCGTCGGAAACAAGCAGTTTAAGCGTTTTCATCCGGCCGTAACCGAACCAGTCGTGTCCTGTGACGATGGCTGCACAGTGTATTTTTGCCTCCCTGAACAGGGAGAACGCCACGCGGCGGGTACGGTCTTCGTAATCTTTCGGATAAAAAGTCAGTAAATCGGCGGCAGTAAAAACGTTAAGCTTTGCGAATAATTTTGCAGCAGCCGGTCCTACGCCCGGAAGCGTGCTGACCGGATTTTTAATGTCGGAAAGTTTCACACGGCCTCTTTAAAAGGGAATGTGCTGTACAAGATGGATAAGATAATTGATAAGCAGCTGTCCGCCGACGAGCAACAGGCTCAGAATGATGATCGTAATAAGCAGTGCATTTTTATAGCTGATGAATTTTCCGTTCGAAAAGAATTTCGAAATACGGTAAACGAATGGTTCCAGCGCATAGTCAAGCTGCGACCAGAACGAACCGTAATAATTCTGCCGTTTCTGCGTCAGAATGGCAATGAATCTGATTATAAGCAGAATAAGCAGAAAACCGATCAGAGACGCAAAAATTGACCAGAACATACTTATAATGATTGCCAGAATACCGCCGAAGTAGATACGCCCTGTCATGGCTATATTGCTTAAAATTGTAGAAACAGCATACAGGAGGCCGATTGAGACTGCCGGGGAAAAATCAAGATTTCCGATCTGCATCCATCTGACACCTCTGAACATATTCAGAAACGGATCGCAGATACCGGAAAGAAAACGACCGATTCCGGAATATGACGCACCCGGAATCCACGTCAGTATAATTCTGATAAAGCACAGAAATGAGTAGATATTGATAATAGATGCAAGTGTCTGAAATAAATATGCCATCGTAAAACCTTCCATAGTGAATTAGTATTCTGTTTTATGCTGTCCATACATCTTTTACATAGGGCAGATCTTTAAGTTCTCCGATTGTGTCGGAATCGGAAGGAACAGTAAGCTGGTCATTTGCCTTAACAATGTACGGGCCATTCGACGTATCTATATGAAAATATACACAGCATTTACCTGTTTTGCCAAATAAAAAATCCTTTAATTTGATAATATCCGCTGCGCTGCTGAATGTATTTTCGAGTTCTACATGTACTTCCTGTATAGAACGTGCCTGCAGCTGGTTAGGATCTTCAATAGAATCAACAATAAGAGAAGGAACATCGCGGCTTCCATCAACTTTTCCTTTTATTGCGTAAATACTGTCGCTGTGCACCTGCATTTTCATACTTTCCCACGTCTTGGGAAAGAACGTTACGTCGATTGTGCCGCTGTAGTCCTGCAGTTTTCCGAACGCCATTTCCGTTCCCTTTTTCGTACGGATAGAACGCAGCTCCATAAGCATTCCGAGTGCGATGTATTCACGCCCGCTGTTGCGGTTCTGCCATGAATTAGTACCGCTTGCAGCAAGCGCATCTTTTTCAGCCTTAGCGGATTTTGCTTCACGGTAGATATTCTGGGAGTTAAGGGTAACGGCGTTCTGAATGGCAAGCTTGTAGTCATCAAGCGGATGGCCGCTTACATAACTTCCGATCAGCTCTTTTTCTTCGTTCAATTTTTCCATACGGGGCATATCTTCGACTTCGTCGAAGACAAAATCGGCAAACACCTTTTCATCTGTACCGCCGAAAAGATCTTCCTGTCCGTATTCGTTTCCTGATTTTTTTGCGGATGCATAATCATACGCACGGTCAAGGTTTTTTATAAGTGTCGGTCTGTTTTTTCCGAATTTATCGAACGCACCCGTTTTAATGAGCACTTCTATTGCATGTTTGTTTACGGTTTTCAGATCGACGCGGTCAAGAAAATCCATAAAATCCGCATACGGACCGTTCTTTTCACGCTCCTGAACAATGCTCGTCGCAGCGGCATCGCCCATTCCCTTAATACCTTTCAGACCGAACACAATACGGCCGTCTACGACGTCGAAAATCGTATCAGAACGGTTTACATCCGGGGCATCGACAGCTATTCCCATACGGCGGGCTTCGGCAATATACGCCGGCAGTCCGTCCGTTGAAGTAATTTCATTCGTCAGGTTGGCGGCCATAAATTCTGCAGGTTTGTGGCATTTGAGCCAGCCCGTACGGTATGCAACAACTGTATATGCAGCTGCATGCGATTTATTGAACCCGTATCCGGCGAATGGAACCATGATTTCGAAAATATCACCGGCATGCTGTTCGGTAAATCCGCTTTTTACCGCACCTTCAATGAACTCTTTTTTCTTACCCATGAGTACTTCAATTTTCTTTTTTCCCATGGCACGCCGCAGCATATCAGCTCCACCGAGAGAAAAGCCTGCAATACGCTGGGCAACCTGCATAACCTGTTCCTGATAGACCATAACGCCGTATGTTTCTTCAAGAATATCCTTAAGGCAGGGATCCGGGTAGGTAACTGTTTCCGGATGGATTTTTCCTTCTATATATTTGGGGATGTAATCCATCGGTCCCGGCCGGTACAATGCGTTTAAAGCTACAAGATCTTCAAGTTTTCGCGGTTGTGCCTGACGCAGAATTTTCTGCATACCGGGGGATTCAAACTGGAATACGGCAACTGTGTCTCCGCGGGAAAACAGATCGAACGTTTCTTTGTCTGTTTCGCTTACCTGTTCAGTACTGAATTCCGGTTCTCCCGGTTTCCGGTGCTTATTGATAATGTTTTCCGCATACCGGATGAGCGAAAGCGTCTTAAGACCAAGATAGTCCATTTTTACCAGACCGCACGGCTCTATAATGTCCATCGTATACTGCACACCGACTTCACCCGTCTTCGGATCCTTGAATACCGGCGCCCAGTCGGGAAGCGGTGTAAGTGCAATAACCATTCCTGAAGCGTGAAGACCGGTGTTACGGTTGATGTTTTCCAGCTTAAAGCACAAATCGAACAGTTTTTTGTACCGCGGATCGTCCCTGTACTGGATAAGCTGTCCGTTGTCACCGTGTTTTTCGTCAGGCGGCGTAAATGCATCCTTGAGTTTCGCCTTCGGGTTATCGGGAATACCTTTCTTAAGCATATTTACTTCAGAAAGCGGAATGCCCAGAACCCGTCCGACGTCTGCAATAACAGCCTTAGCCTTGAGCGAACCGAACGTTACAATATGGCCAACCTGTTTGTCGCCGTAGAGATCACGCGTGTGCTGGATAATATCCTGCCTGAAATCGTAGTCCATATCCACATCAAAATCAGGCATGGAAACACGTTCAGGATTTAAGAATCGTTCGAATATCAATTTAAACCGGAACGGGTCTATATCGGTAATCGTCATTGCGTATGCAACAAGTGAACCTGCCCCCGAACCACGGCCCGGACCTATGGGGATATTGTGTTCCTTTGACCAGTTGATGAATTCCCACACAACAAGAAAGTAGCCCGAGAATCCCATGTTGAATATAATACCGAGCTCGTACATCGCCCGGTCCAGTATTTCTTTTGTAATAGCCTTGTACCGTTTCCGGAGTCCCGTTTCTACAAGATGCAGCACGTAGGAATCCTGCGTCGGAAACTGGTCGGGAATGGTAAAACGCGGCAGACAGTCCTTGAGCTGCTGTGTTTTATACTGCGGAATTGTAAGGCTGCACATGGCCGCTATTTTTACCGTGTTCGCCATCATTTCCGGATAGTCGGGAAAAAGCTGTGCCATTTCCTGTTCACTTTTAAGGAACCATTCCGACCGTCCGTCACCCATAGTCTGGTGCGGTTCGGAGAGCAGCTTTTTAAATCCGATACAGCGCAGTACTTCCTGTGCTTCCGCATCGTCGCGGTAACAGTAATGTACGTCGTTTGTAACGACCATCGGAATATTGAGTTTTTTTGCTATTGCGATAAGTTTGGGTGCAACTTCTTTTTGTTCCGGCAGACCGTGATCCTGCAGTTCAACGTAATAGTGATCCGGCCCGAACAGTTCCGAATACTGCTTTATAAGCGCTTCCGCGTCAGCTTCGTCTCCGTGGAGCAGCATCTGCGGCAGTTCACCCTGAATACATGCAGAAAGACAGATAATGCCTTCGTGATATTTCTGAAGCATCTCAAAATCTATGCGCGGTTTGCCATAGTACAGACCTTCAGTAAATGCACGACTCGAAAGCCATGACATGTTCTTGTATCCCGTTTCATTTTCGCACAGAAGAATAAGGTGATAGTATTTTCCGCCGTACCGGTTTTTTTCCTGAACCGTATGGTCGCCGTCGGCAACATAGAATTCCTCACCGACAATCGGATTAATACCGTTTGCGTGACAGATATGTTCAAAGTTAAGAACACCGAACATGTTGCCGTGATCGGTGAGCGCAAGGGCTTTCATGTTCAGCTGTTTTGCCCGTGCAATCAGTGTGTCGAGTTTCGACGCACCGTCGAGCAGTGAATAGTCCGAGTGGACGTGCAGATGAACAAAATTGGAAACAGGCGTACCTTCCGGCGCGTCGGGGAATACATGAATGTCTGCCATAACAGGAGAAGTATAGACGATTCGGACGTTTAATGAAAGAGTTTACAGAGACAGTCCGGATTATACTTCCGGCAGTTTACAGACTTCTATCCACTCTGAATACCCCGAGTATTTTTCCAGTTCCGGTATGGTCAGTTCTATTGCGCTGCTGCTGCTGCCGCAGGCCGGGAATACGGTTTTGAACCGCTTGAGAGATTCGTCCAGATATACAGTTACACCTTCTTTGTCGGCGAAGGGACAGACACCGCCGACCGCATGGCCGACCAGTTTGACAACATCGTCGGGTGTAAGCATCTTTGCCTTTGTCTTGAAATATTCCTTAAATTTTCTGTTATCTATTCTGGCATCTCCTGCGGCAACAATCAGAACCGGTTTTTCGTTTATGGAAAAGGAAAGCGTTTTGGCAATACGCTGCGGTTCACAGTGCAATGCAGCAGCGGCAAGATCTACCGTTGCACTCGATACGTCGAATTCCCGTATCCGGTCTTCCATATTAAACTTTTTGAAAAATGCTTTTACGTTTTCAATTGACATACTATACCTCTTTACGATCAAGGCGCTTGTCGCCTTTCATAATTAATTCTGCCGTTAAATAGAATTCCCGGATATATATATGCAGATTTCTGATAAGATATCCTGCTGTCAATTTCGGCACAGAAATACTGTACCGGTCAAAATAATTCCTGAATATGATATCGGCACGTCTTTTATGGAATCTTGATGTTATCAGTATTATTTTCTCCGGTTACAACCCGCATTGCCTTGTAATCATATGTTTCATCAAAAGCTATTCTTCATCTTACGGGTTCGGACAAATTCTTTTAATGCAACTTCTTAAATGCTTCATCAACTAATGTATCATCCAATACTATATTAGTTCTCATATACACACCTCTATGTGTATAATAATACACCGTTTTGCATGGGTCAATGATTAAAGGTGTTTAATTTTTATTGTTACATACGGTGCATGTGTACGGGCACTATTAATGTTTAAGAAAGAATTTGTTCATAAAGCGGAAAATAATATATACTAGAATAGACATTTCAAAGGAGTCCGTATGCCGTATAAAATACTTATCGCTGACGATGAAAAGGAAGTAATAGAACTGCTCCGTCTGTATCTTGAAAAAGACGGATATACAGTTCTTGCTGCATATGACGGTATTACGGCACTCGGCATTGTCACTTCTGAAGAACTTGCGTGTGCCGTTATCGATATAATGATGCCGGAATTAAACGGTTTTCAGCTGCTTAAAAAGATACGGGAAAAGAATAATGTACCTGTCATCATGCTTACAGCCCGTGTCTCTTCAGCGGATAAGATACTGGGGCTTGATATGGGAGCAGACGATTATATTACGAAACCCTTTGATCCTCTTGAAGCTGCCGCACGCATAAAGGCTCATATACGGCGGTACCTCAACACAGGTGCAGGATTACAGGATGCTGCCCAGCCTCCGGCCGAACTGCATGTCGGGCCATTAACACTTGATGTACAAAAATGTACGTTAGTCAAAAACGGTGTTCCCATCGAACTGACATCGACCGAATTTCATGTGATGCAGCTGTTTCTGTCCTCACCGGGAAGGGTATTTACAAAGGCCCAGATAAGTGCCGCCGGATGGGGAGAGGAGTCATATGTGGAAGATAACAGTATTATGGTTGCATTGAGCAAACTCCGCGCGAAACTCGGCGGTGAAAGCTGGATTAAAAATATCCGCGGGCTGGGATATCGTCTGGAGATAAAAAATGATTAA
>JALNVF010000061.1 GCA_023231445.1 Treponema sp.
ACTTATTATAAGTATAATTATTGCAGCTTTCCTCCTTTCAGTTATGACGCTGCTTTTTGAACATGCCGCCGGATGGTGGTGGATGCTCGGTACGGTATATGTCGCATTTTCTCTGCTGGTATCATTTATTTATCCGCGTTTTATTGCGCCATTGTTCAATAAATTTACACTTCTTGAGGATGGTGAATTAAAAAACCGTATCACGGAATTTCTTGAACGTACAGGTTTTAAATCGAGTGGTGTATTTATAATGGATGCTTCAAAACGCAGCAGGCATTCGAACGCATATTTTACCGGTTTCGGAAGGACCAAAAGGGTCGTTCTGTACGATACGCTTGTGAATCAGCTTTCTGTTGATGAACTTGGTGCAGTGCTCGGTCATGAACTTGGTCATTATAAAAAGCATCATATTATAAAACGTTTCTGTATAATGATTCCTCTTGTGTACGTGGTGTTATTTCTTATAAGCAGATTTGTCGGTGTTCAGTCTTTGTATACGGGATTTGGTTTTTCTGTCGATCCCGCCGCGTTTCCCCATATGAAATTCATAGGAATCCTGCTGCTTGCGGAAGTATTCGGACATTACGGATTTCTCGCAGAATTTGTTGAAAATTATTTTTCACGTCGGGATGAATATCAGGCAGACTCGTTTGCTGCAGAACTGTGCGGCTCAGGAAAAGCGCTTTCGTCTGCGCTTATTAAGCTGAATAAAGAGAATAAAAGTGAAATTCAACCGGCTGCAGTATACAGTGCCTTCAGGTATTCTCATCCGACGCTTATGGAACGAATCAGAGCTCTTGGAACAAAAACTCAGACTGCAGCAGAATAACTGATAACCTGTCTGAATGGTTTATACATCAATGACACATTTTCTGTATTGTTTTTGTACAACCGCATCCAGATATTCTCTCGGAGATTTTCCCGTGAACTGTTCAAAATCGTGGATAAAGTGTGACTGATCGTAAAAATGATAGTCGGCTGCTATTTTGGACATGCTGCTTACGTTTCCGGAATTAATAAGGTTAATAACGCTCTGAAGTTTCAGAATACGGCAGAATTGTTTTGCACTTATTCCGGCTTCCGCTTCGAAAACATAGTTTACATATCTGGCTGAATAACCGGCTAGTTTTTCAAGCTCCGAAATTGAAACCATCCCGTCCTTACTGTTTATGACACGGCATATCTGCCGGAATAATTCATGCTGTTTCTTTTTATTGTGTTCAAATAACACCGTGTATTCCCTCAGAAATGTGAGCATGCGGCCTTCAAACGTCTGCTGATCTGACATGCGGTAATAAAGTTGTCCCATTTCCGGAAAATCAGCCAGAGAGATTTTATTATTAATAAGTTCCTTTACGGGCAGATTTGTGAAACAGGAGTTTTCTCCCGGCAGGAATCTGACGCCGAAATAGTCGGTTCCGTTCTCGATTGAAATTTGTTTTTGATCAACAGTTGAACCGAATACTTCTGCAGTCAGTCCGTTTTTATTATATGCAAAAATAATATTGCTGCAGCCGTCCGGAACGAGAGAAAGAAATACTGATTTTTCCGTTGCAATATGACAGCTGTAAAAATGAGAGATACCGTATGTCGTCATAAGATGCTGACGGAAACTGTCTGTTTTCAGAACAAGATACGGCTGAATTGTGTGAAGATGAATATCGTTTTGAAAACTTTCCATAATTGTACCTCCATATTGAAGAAATAAAAAAGGCGTGAAAAGTACATAGCCTTTTCACGCCTTCGTGTTGAAAATATTTTGTCACAAAAAAGAAAATATGTCAACAGAATGAAATGAACGCACAGCCTGTAAGAGGAGGTGTGTATAAGGCTGTACGGTCAGGAATAGAAATCAGATTGCAGTCTTAAATCTGTCGTACCGGAGCGGTTGTATGTCGGCCGGAGTTTTCCCCGTTGCGATGAGTTCTGCGGTATTGTATCCCGCTGCGGGGCCGATTCCGAAACCGTGCCCGGTAAAACTGCACTCGACATATAAACCGGGAATCTCGTCAATTTTACTTACCGTGGCGACCTGATCTGCGCATTCGTCCATGAATCCGGCCCATGCACGGACAATCTTTGCGTCCTTCAAAATGGGAAAATATTTCATAATGCCGCGGCTTGCACATGACGCAAAACTGCTGCTTGAACAGGGATTTGCATAGTCTATTGCATACCGTTCGTATCCTGTGTGTCCGCCGAAAACGAAAGAACCGTGTTTCGTCTGGTGACCGTAAAAATCGGCATCAGCCGTTCCGAGCATCTGTTCGAACATCTGCGGTTCGGCTTCCGTAACAAGACACTCCAGTTTGACTTTACTCATCGGTATATTGATGCCGACTCCGTCAAGAAGAGTTTTACTTTCAAAACCTGCCGCAACAACAACATTATCAGATTCAAATACTGCTTCAGGGGTAATAACCTGCCGTATTTTTCCGCTGACGGTGTGCAGCATCGTAACAGAACAATCGGTATAAAACTGAACACCGAGTTCACGGGCTTTTTTGTAAAAGCCAAGCGTGGTCGTTAGCGGATTTGCGTGGCCGTCTGTTGCACACCAGCTTGCACCGATAACTTCATCGGATAAATACGGATTTATTTCTTTAACTTCCGAAGCATTTATCATTTTTACGTCGAGTCCGCACTTGACGGCGTTGTCCGTAAGTTTTGTCAGTATCTCAAGATGTCTGTCTGTTTTTCCAAGCCGCAGGTTGCCCTTCTGTTTGTATTCAGTGTCGACGCCAAGTTCTTCCGAAAGACTGGGCCAGATATTCTTTACACCCCAGATCATGAGTGGAAGTTCTTTCGGATTACGTCCCGACTGGCGTACACCGCCACCGTTGCGTGATGAACCACCGTTTCCGATATAGTTGCTGCCTTCAAGCACTATGACGGACATTCCCTTTTTTGCAAGATAATATGCCGTGGAACAGCCGACAATTCCTGCTCCGATAACAATTACGTCTGCTGTGGTTTTCATTTTATGCCTCCTCTTCGTTGCCGAGTGTACTCATCTCCGTCGGCCGTACAGGCCCGCGGCTTGATGCAGGCTCAACTTCTGAAGAAGCAATGTGCAGTTCGGCTGCAACGATTCCTTTTACAAGACGTGCACAGGTCTGCCCCTGGCATAATCCCATACCGCAGCGCAGGTACCGTCGTATTTCAGGCATAGTGAACATACCTTCGTGTACGGCCTGTCTTATCTCGCCTTTTGTTACTTCTTCACAGCGGCAGATTATTAAATCGTCGTCTCCGCCCGGAACAAATGGTCCTATATCACGTAGTCGGTCATTCATGTTATAACTCCTGGTTTATCATACCGCTTTGAAAAAACGCGCTTTCATTGCAAATTCCGCGGGGACTTTCATCGTTACAAGATTTGTGTGGTCGAATGCGGGAATCGATTTTATGTCGACTATTTCCGCATCGCAGACAGGTTTTCCGTCGCGGCCGAGCCCTTTTCCCTTATCGCCTTTCCCCGGCAGAGGCAGAAATTCGTATGGTATTGTAACACTTGCAAACCCCGGCTCGTAATTTTCATTTACAAGAAAGATAGCCTGTCCGGAACATGATGCAACACACAATCCGCAGCCGGTACAAGGCGCAGGATTTTCGACAACAGGCAGCGATGTAATATGGGAACCGATTTTAATGCAGTGTTTTACGCATGCATCCTGACACGGATTGCATGGGATATTCTGTGTACATTCAATAACAGGATGTATCCCTTTCTGACTTGTTACTCCTGGAAAGTGTACGATTTCATCTTCTGCGACGAATCCGTTCGTCAGCAGATTCATGGAAACGGGAATACCTTCTTCTGTTTTTTCAATTAATTTGCCTTTGTTTCCCGGCGCAAACATTCCCTGCCGCAGGCTTCCAAGGTCGGCTGCACATTTTTCAAGTGAGTTTTCTGTTTCGTTTTCTTTGCAGAAACCGAGTTCGTATGCCGCCCGTATGCCGGCCATTCTGCCTTTTATCATCGCCGAACTGGCTTCTTCTATACCGGATACGTCTCCTGCAGCAAAAAGCAGAGGAACCGAAGTTTCTCCGTATTCATCGACGACAGGTACTTCTCCGCCACGCCGCGGATTGTCTTCCATGCTGCAGCCTGACATTTTGAGCAGCTGCGACATAGGTGAAAGACCGACTGCTATGCAGATAGTGTCCACGTCGAAATGTTTTTCCGTTCCCGGAATTGTTTTAAAGTGATCATCCACTTTTCCGATAACCACACCCGTAACGTGGTCGGTACCTTCCGCTTTAATTATCGTATGCGAAAGGTAGAACGGTACGCCGGTCCTCGCAACTTTTGCCGCGTGAACACCGTATCCTCCGATACGAGGCGCTGCATCTACAAGAGCTGCTACTTCACATCCTGCCTGCAGGAGCTGAAAACTTACGACAAGTCCTACGTTGCCGCTGCCAAGCATCAGAATGCGGTTCCCGGGTTTTACCCCGTGAAGGTTCATAAGTGTCTGGGCTGCACCTGCTCCTATGACGCCCGGAAGCGTCCAGTTTTCAAACGGCACCATATTTTCTGCAGCTCCGGTCGCGATAATGATGCTGTCGCCTTTGTAGTGATGCATTTTGCCGTCATGCATTTTGCCGTCATGCATTACCATTATTTCTTTGTCCGGATAAAGACCTGTGACAGTGGCGTTGAGCTTTACTTCCACCCCTGCAGCGGAAGCTTCCTGCAGAAGCTGTTCTCCTATTTTAAAACCGCGGATTTTTGCTTTATGTTCTTTTGAACCGAAAAATTTATGAATCTGTTTAAAGAGCTGTCCGCCCGGTTTTTCGTTTTCATCAAATAAGATTACGGACATTCCCCGTTTTGCGGCCTCAATGCCGGCACATAGACCTGCAGGACCTGCTCCCACAACAATAAGATTATATCTTTTCATAGCGTGTCATCCTTTTTTGCAGAGCAGCCGTACTGTGTTCTGACTTCCATCCCTTCCTTCAGCGGTGTGACGCATGTACGGATGTTCGGTTTCCCGTCGACGATCATAACGCAGTCTGTACATCTTCCGATTGCACAGAAAATTCCGCGTGGTTTGTGCTGCTTAGCGGTATAGCGGTGAATCATGATTCCGGCTGCCTTTAAAGCCGCAGCGATCGGTTCTCCTTCATATCCTTCCATAACTTTTCCGTCAAGAGTAAAAGAAACAACTCGACCTTTCTGCGGCATTCCCAGTATAGGATGCTCAGTAATTCTGTTCTGCATACAGCCTCCAGCCTTTTTGTAACAATTTGTAGTATAGTGATATCTCTTTTTTGTTATTGTAAAAAACGGAATTGTAAAAATCAGAATTGACTTTCAAAAAATAAATATTCATTATAAGCAGCATCGGAAATAATAAACAGAAAACTACATACGCGGATTTGTATGCTTTAAATCGTTTTATTAATAAAACACATGACAGTGTAAGGAGCAGTGGATGAAATCAGACGAGAATTATCCTGAAGTTAATTTTCTGTATCTTAACGAACAGGATATGATAAAAGCCGGTGTGGAAGACATGGCCGGCTGCATTAACACAATGAACGAACTTTTTTCTCTTATCGGAAAAGGCGATTACCGGATGGGCGGACCTAACGGGAACGAACACGGTATTATGATGAAGTTTCCAAAAGAATCGGATGTTGAAGGAATGCCGCTGCTGGGGCCTGATTATCGTTTTGTAGCAATGCCTGCATATGTAGGCGGCGATTTCCGTTTGTGCGGTATAAAGTGTTACGGATCGAACCAGTTAAACAGAGAAAAGAAACTTCCCCGGTCGATTCTGATGCTTACACTTATGGATATGTATACGGGTGTACCGGTTGCGTATATGTCCGCGAATGTACTGAGTGCTATGCGTACGGGAGCCGTTCCCGGGCTCGGCGCAAGATATCTTTCCGTAAAAGACCCGAAGACTGTAGCTGTTATAGGTCCGGGAGTCATGGGGCGTACTGCAATTCTTGCGTTTGTGACAGAAAAACCCGGTATTACAACGGTGAAAATAAAGGGAAGGGGACAGAAGAGTATTGATGATTTTATTGCATTCTGCAGAGAAAAATGCCCGAACATTAAAGATTTCATTCAGTGCAAAACCGAGGAAGAAGCATGCAGAGATTCTGATATAGTATACTTCGGGACTACAAATGCTCCTGTGTATGAAGATAATCCGCATGCAGAGGCGGCGTGGTTGAAGCCGGGGGCTCTTGTTATGAGTACTTCCGCACTGCTGCTGGATCACGATTTTCTGGCTGATACGAAACACTGTAAACTTGTTTCTGACAATTCGAAGATGTACGAAGGATGGGCGGTTGGTGCAGAACTTCCTGCACAGAAGAGTGTTTCCACACTGCTCGGAATGGCATTTTATGATGTAGTGGCAGAAGGAAAACTTCCGAAATCAGGTGTTACCGATATCGGTGATATTATTAACGGGAAAGCATCCGGCAGAACAAGTGAAGACCAGATTATCGTCTATGCAGTCGGCGGAATGCCGGTGGAAGACGTTGCATGGGGATATAAAGTACTGCAGAATGCAAAAAAGAAAGGAATCGGAACTCCGTTGAATTTGTGGAATACCCCTGAATTTGCATAAAACCTGCGTAAGCGTGTAAAAAAAAAGACGTACTGTAAAAGTACGTCTTTTTTTATTTCCTAATCAACATTAGATTCTTCTGTGTTTTCCTGCACGCCTGTTTTTTTCTCCGGCAGCGGAATATCAGGAAATTTACTGTGGAGTGTATATTCTACAAGCTCAACGCATCTGTCTATTCCAAGCCGTTCGCTGTTAAGTGTAAGGTCATAATTAACCGGATTTGTCCAGTAATTACCTTTCGTATAATACGTATAATATTCTGCACGGTATTTATCTGTTTCGGTGATTGAGATATCCGCCGTTTCTGCGGTAACCCCCATTTTCTTCATAATGCGCGGCCGGCAGAATGACCGAGGAGCCTCGATATATAAACTTAATGTCCGCTGATTATCTTTTAATATCCAGTCGGCGCATTTTCCGACAATAATACAGCTTTCTGTATTTGCAAGTTCCTGAATAATCTGTGTTTCATAGGCAAAGAGCTGTTCGTCCGAAATAAATGTCCTGCGTTCCGGTTCCGGATGAGTTCTGCGGGGGAGTGCATTAAGCATGTTTATAAGACCGTTTCTTTTATTTTCATGAAGTTTTTCATTAACTTCTTCAAACAGCTGTCTGTCGATACCACTCATTTGAGCCGCAAGAGTAAGTATCCGGTTTTCATAACAGTGGATTCCCATATCTTTTGCAACCCGGGATGCAATTTCTTTTCCTCCGCTGCCGAATCCTCGTGCCATTGTAATCGTGTAGTTTTCCATGGTTTTCTCCTATTTGTTATCCGGATCTTTTATATATCGTTTGAGAAATTCCTTCATACGGGGATTTTTCGGATGGGTAAAGATATTCTGGGGAGTGTCATCTTCAACAATATATCCGTTGTCCATAAAGATTGTACGAGTTGAAACATCTTTCGCAAACCCCATTTCATGCGTAACAATCATCATTGTTAATCCGTTGTCTGCAAGCTGTTTCATAACCTGAAGGACTTCCCCTACCATTTCGGGGTCTAGTGCCGAAGTAGGTTCGTCAAACAGAAGCATTTCCGGCTGCATTGTCAGCGCTCTGGCAATTGCAACGCGCTGTTTCTGCCCGCCGGAAAGCTGATCGGGGTGAGCATTTATATACGGTGCCATTCCTACCTGCCGCAGGTATTTGATCGCACGAAATTTCGATTCTTCCCTGTTTATTTTGAGAACTTTTGTTGTTCCTGTCATGCAGTTCTGAAGAACAGTCATGTTGTTAAACAGATTGAATGACTGAAAGACCATCCCGACCTGTGTCCGGAATTTATTGAGTTCTTTTGAACCGGAACCGAGCTTGTCACCGTGAAAATAAATATTACCGCCTGTTTTTGTTTCAAGCCCGTTAATACAGCGCAGCAGTGTTGATTTACCGGAACCTGATGATCCGATAATACAAACAACTTCTTTTTGTTTTATTGAAAAGTCAAGATCTTTCAGCACTTCATGCGTGCCGAATGATTTTACAAGATGTTCTACTTTTAAAACTGACAGCGACTGGTCATTCATATCCTCAGCCTCCTTATTCCGCATTATCCATATATTCGACGGCAAGTTCGTAATCTTTATTCACAAAAGTTTTTTGTTCAACATATGAAAGCAGTTTTGTAAAGAATGTACATAAAATAAAATAAATGAGCGCACAGATGATATATGCTTCAAAATACCGGTAATATGTACCGGCTGCGGTTTTTGTTGTGAAATATAATTCGGCAACTCCTATAACATTTAGTTCTGATGTCATTTTCAAATTCGTAAGGAACATATTGACCATTTCGGGAATAATGTTTCTGAATGCCTGAGGAAGTACGACAGTAAACATGGTAAGCGAATGGCTCATGCCCATTGCAAACCCGCCTTCGAGCTGTCCCTTATCGACGGAAATAATGCCTCCCCGTACTGTTTCTGCCATATAGGCACCTGTGTTGAGCATTAGAACAAGAATCGAAGCGGTAAACGGTGAAATATCTACGCCGGATGTTTTTAAACCGTAGTAAATAACCATAGCCTGAACCATCATAGGCGTTCCGCGGAATATTGCAACGAAAATTCTGCATATGATTTTAAGAGATCCGTACAGTACCTTTTTTCTGCGGCTGTCTTCCGGAGAAACAGGAGTCGACTGTACAAGACCAATAAGAAAACCGAGAATATACCCCAGGAGCGTTCCGAGAATAGAAATCCATAGAGTGACAAACATTCCTTTTATAAAGTATGGCCAGTATTGTTTAAGTATGTAGCCAATCCAGTAGAATAATCCTTTTTCCATTTTATGTATAATCTCCTGGGGGTTATAAATCTGACTAATTACTTAACGGCTGTGTCGTAATGGCAAGATCCATATATTTATTCATCTTTGCCTGATCCCAGCTTATTGCATCCATAGCTTTGCCTACAGCATCTTTCAGAACTGTATTACCTTCGTCAACTGCGACAGAAACGGCTTCTGAACAGTCTGGTGGTGTAACAAAACCTTTCCCCTGTACAAAGCGGACGATTGAAACATCCGGATTGCTGAGCGTGGCTGAGTACCCTGTGGGATAGTCAAGTACAGCGCAGTCTGCTGAACCCATTGCAACCTGCATAACAACTTCTGCTGTTGTTTCAGGATACGGAATGATTGTAACATCAGGAATTTCCTCCACATATGCGGACCATGCCGTATTTATCTGTGTCGTCGCTTTACATCCCTTGAAATCAGCGAGTGTCGTTGCCGACGCAAGAGAACTTCCCTTCTTAATAACCATAACGTTGTCACGATTGTAGTATGCACGCGTAAAATCAAGAGTTTTGTCCCTGTCTTTTGTGTAAATCATACCTGCGATGATGACATCGTAATCTCCTGATTTTAATCCGAGAACAATACTTGACCACTGAACTTTATGGACCTCAAGTTCAAGCCCCATTTCGTCTGCAAGCATTTTTGAAAACATGATATCGTATCCGAACGCATAATCAGGTGTCCCGTATATCGGTACAGCCTGCCATCCGTCTGCCTTTACATCTTTGGAAGACTGGGTCCAGTTGAACGGTGCATATGCACATTCCATACCTACGCGCAGTTTCCCTTTAACCTGCTGGGCAGCTTCTGCATATTCTTTTTTTCCGTTGTACTGAATTTCTTCACCTTTTTTTGCCTTTGAACAGCTTTGTGAGAGCAGAACGACTGTAAGCAGTGTCATGATTTTTGTGAATGTTTTTATGATTTTCATAAATATCACCCTCCTTTTTTGGGAATTATTAATAATAACAAAGGCGTTTCAGACAGATCGTTATGATCTGCCTGAAACGCCTTTGTCATAAAAAGAGTGATACATTTTTTTTATTTTTGTGTCAATGTAACGACGTATTTATTGCCGGTTTTTACAATGCAGGTAAAACGGTATGTGAGATTATTATACAGTATCATGATAAAAGACAGAGTTAATTATTCTTCAGGTGCACCTCTGGAAGAAAAAAACGGATACAGCAGAATCGTAAAGGTCGGCCCTTTTATATTTGCGGGCGGAACGACATCCGTGCAGAGCGACGGCTCTGTATACGGAGAGGGAGATTCAGCGGCCCAGTCGTCGTATATTTATCAGAAATTAATAAAATTAATGGAAAAAGCCGGGGGCTGTGCTGAAGACGTAATTGCCGTGAAACGGTATCAGACGCCTGAATACGATATTGCCGCCGCACGTTCTGCGTATTCCGATATATTCAAAAAAATCCGGCCATTGAATACGGCAGTAACAATTCATTCATTAAACAGGCCTGCGCAATTATGTGAAATCGAAATGACTGCGGTTATTGGTTCTGCCGACGGAAAAAAATGGAACGGCATTAATCTGACTCGTACGAATTACTCGTCCGGCTCACCGCTTGAAGACGTCGTCGGATACAGCCGGATGGTTAAGATTGGTCCGTTTATTTTTGCAGGCGGAACGACATCCGTTCTGCCTGACGGGACAGTTGCCGGAGAAAACTGTGCGGAAGCGCAGGACGAGTTTATCTATTCAAAACAGCTGAAACTTATAGAACAGGCCGGAGGGGCTGCTTCCGACATAATTATGATGAAGCGGTATGTAACTCCGTCTTATCATACAGACAGAAAGTCTTCTGATCCTTTTCTTCATGACAGATTTCCTGATTTAAATCCCGTATGTACCGAGGTTCCTGTATTACGGCTTACCAGACCTGCGCAGCTGGAAGAAATCGAGATGACTGCAGTGATTGGCTGCGGAGGTGATTCTGTGCGTGCTGAGTGGGGGAATTTTGATTTCAGAAAGGAATTGTCCCAGCCTGATATTGTGAAGGCTGGCCCCGTGTTGTATTGTGCCGGTACAACGGCACACAGAGGCGATGGCAGTACGATGTACCCTGATGACTCTGTGAGGCAGGAGTCTTATGCAATGGAAAAGGTATTCGGGAAGATGCAGCAGTTTGGTGTGAAACCGGACGACATACTGAAAGTGACGGCATATCGAAGTCCCTGTTACAAAAATCATAAAGTAACGGAAGTAAATGATTTTTATGCTTCCACCCTGAAACCGGTAAAACCGTTGTATACGGCAGTTACAACAGAACAATTGAGCAGAGATCCTGGTGTTGTTTCTCAGGTGGAAATGCTGGCGATAATATAATAGTAGAAAGTGTTATTAAAGTGATGTTTACGCCGGAGAAATGGTAAGATTATTGCCGTTTTTTACAATGCAGATGTCATAAAAAATGTAATTGTTATAATAAAGGAAATTTGATTTACAGGAAAGACGAAGATGTCTGGCCGGAAGGCTGAATATCTTCGTCTTTTTTTGTTTCAGATAGAAAGAGCAGGAGGCGGTGATGCAGGTAAAGAAAAATTATATTGACGGCGAATGGGTTGAAGGTACATCGGGTAAAAATATTGATGTGATTAATCCGGCAACAGGAGAGGTGATTGCTGTTGTATCTGAAAGCAGCACCGCTGATACGAAGCGGGCCATACAGGCTGCGAAAAACTCATTCTACAAGACTCGTGAGTGGCGCGATATGGATTCACAGACAAGGGGCGACATTATGTTAAAGATTGCCGATATACTTGAATCGCATGCAGCTGAACTTGCGGAAATCGATACAGTCGACAACGGAAAACCGCTCCGCGAAGCGGAAGCAGACGTGGCTGACGGAATTCACTGTTTCCGTTATTATGCGGGGCTCATAAAGGCGCCGTATGGTGGTGTGTACGACGTAAACGCCGGTTTCGGAAAGATGCATTCCTTTACCGTTCACGAACCTGTCGGCGTGGTAGCGCAGATTACTCCGTGGAATTATCCGTTCCTGATGTCGGTATGGAAGACGGCGCCGGCTCTGGCCGCCGGAAACAGCATCGTCATGAAACCGAGTCCGAAAGCGCCGCTGTCTACAATACGGTTGTTTGAGATATTTGAAGAAGCCGGTCTGCCGAAGGGGTGTGTTAATCTTGTTCAGGGCGATGCGGATGTCGGCAGCGAAATGGGGTCGAATCCCGATGTGGATATGATTGCCTTTACCGGCAGTACGAAAGTAGGACAGAGCCTTATGCGTCTTGCCGCCGGAAACGTAAAGAAACTGGGGCTCGAGCTCGGCGGAAAGTCTCCAAACATAATTTTCTCCGACGCTGATATAGAAGGTGCTGTTGAGTGGGCGATGATAGGCATATTCTTTAATCAGGGTGAAGTCTGTTCTGCAGGTTCCCGTATAATTATCGAAAAGTCTGTTAAAGATAAATTTGTTAAGCGTCTTGCTGAACGGGCAAACGCAATGACTATTGGTAACGGAATGAATAATCCTGATATCGGACCTGTCATAAACGGGCAGCAGATGGAGCGTGTGCTCGGATATATCAAGAGTGGAATTGAGGAAGGCGCAGCGCTTGTCTGTGGCGGAGAACGATATACAGAAGGAGACTGTGCGAAAGGATATTTTGTCCGTCCGACAATTTTTGACAACTGTACGAGCGGTATGAAAATAGTACGTGAGGAAATATTCGGTCCCGTCGTAACTGTCCAGTCGTTCACAACTGAACAGGAAGCGGTTGATATGGCGAACGATACTGTATACGGACTTGCCGGTGCGGTGTTTACAAACGACATTACGCGTGCGCACCGTGTTATAAAGGAAATCCGTGCAGGTATTACGTGGATCAACTGCTATAACCCTACGTTCAACGAAGCGCCCTGGGGAGGGTACAAAATGAGCGGTATCGGACGGGAACTCGGTATCCACGGTCTTGAGGAATATCAGGAAGTAAAGCAGGTGAATATTAATCTTACGCCGGGAGTAGTCGGCTGGTATAAAAACTGACGGGAAAGGTCAGAGAAGGAGAATATGGTATGAAAAAAATTATTTTAGGAATCCTGTCGGCGGGAATTCTGCTGCTGGGCGGATGCAGCAGGAAAAAATCAGGCGGTACTGCTGCAATTGACTGGAATAAAACTGATTTCAAGGGGGAGCAGCTTAATCTTCTTACCTGGGAACAGTATGCGGACAAATCGTTTGTTGAACCGTTTGAGCAGAAATACAACTGTAAAATCAATGCAACGTTTTTTGCAAGCGGCGACGATCTTCTTGCAAAACTGAAGGCAGGCGGCGGCAGTACGTATGATATTATTTCACCTTCAGGCGACATGGCCGGATATCTTGTTGATGCAGGAATGCTTGAACCGGTCGATGTTTCTCATATTTCCGCATGGAATGATATTCCTGATACTTTCAAACGGAGCGACGTGCAGAAAGACGGTTCCGTTTACGGTGTTCCGTATTTATGGGGACCTGATTACGTCATGTACAATGCGGACGTTATAAAGAAACCGCTTGAATCCTGGAACGAACTCTGGGACCCGCAGTATAAAGAACGTCTGGCCCTTCATGATGATATTTCCAATATTTATATGATCGGAAAAATGCTCGGACGCGACGCGGCGGATGAGCAGGCATTGTACAATATGTCCGATGCTGATCTTGCATATGCGAAGGACAAACTTTCAACTCTTAATAAGAGTATCCGCAAATACTGGTCTACGGGTGGAGAACTTGAGAATTTGTTCATGAATAAGGAAATTGATATTGCGGTCGGCTGGCCGAGTACACTCAAGAACCTCCAGGATCAGGGTATGAACATGGGATGGTGTGTGCCCAAAGAAGGATGTACCGGATGGTTCGACCGGCTTATGATTGTAAAAGGTTCGAAACATATACAGCTTGCAACGCTGTGGATTGACTGGTGTACAAGCGCGCAGGGAGAAGCGCTTGGTTCTATTGCCACGACATTCTCTGTTTCAAATCCGAAAGCGGCTGATTATATGAACGACGATCAGAAAAAGGTCGCGATGGTAAGCGGAATGGATCAGTTCTTTAAAACAATCAACTTCTGGTCATATGTTAAAAACCGCGAAGCATACAACGAGATATGGACTGATGTAAAAACTGCTAAATAATACTGCGGTTAATGCTGAAGCGGACAGCGCGACTGATGCTGTCCGCTCTGGAGATAACACTATGAGATTACACGGATCAAAAGATTTTATGAAATACGGAATACTGGCACCGGTTGTCATCTGGCTTATGCTGTTCCTTATAATTCCGTATTTTAACCTGCTTATGTACAGCTTCTGGAAAAACGGAGCTTTTGCGGTAGAACATGTATTCACACTCGGAAACTATACGAAATTCTTTTCTGTGAAACGCGGTTCCAGTGCTCCTGTGTGGGTGCTGATCGATACATTCCGTATTGCACTTACCGTTACAGTCTGTGCGGTTGTCATAAGTTATCCGCTTGCGTATTTTATTAATTTCGGAATAAAAAATGCAAAATTTAAAAAAATGTTTTATATGCTTGCAATCATCCCTCTGTGGATAAGCTATGTCATGAAGGCGTATTCGTGGACGATCATACTCGGTACGCACGGTCTGCTTAATTCGTTCCTTATGTGGGCAGGAATAACGGACAAACCCGTCGGTATGTTCCTGTATAACGATTTTTCTGTCGTGACAGCGATGGTAAATATTTATGTGCCGTTCGTACTGATGCCGATGTACACATCGCTTGAGCAGATACCGAAAAATCTTATTGATGCATCGGAAGACCTCGGATGTAATTCTGTCCGTACTTTTTTCAAGGTCGTTTTTCCGCTGTCTCTTCCCGGCGTGATTACAGGTGCGACGTATGCGTTTACATTATCCATGGGGGACTTCCTTGCTCCGCAGCTGCTCGGCGGTGCGACAAGCAGTACAAAGATCGCAAATATTGTCCAGCTGCAGTTCGGTACGTCGAATAACTGGCCGTACGGGGCGGCTATAGGTGTCGTTATACTTATGCTTATCCTTATACTGCTTGCATTGACAGGAAAGGTGGAAAAACATTTTTCGAAGCTTGATATTGAAGGAGAAAAAGCATGAAAGAAAGAAATTCGTTCGGTAAAATAATTCTGATTGCTGCAGTCATTCTTGTCCTGCTGTTTCTTTATTTTCCTGTCGTTATAGTTGCGTTGTATTCATTCAACAAGGATTCAATCAACAGTTTTCCGATGGGCGGATTTACGTTTCACTGGTATGCTGTCATGGTGCATAATCAGCCTTTGACGACATCACTTGTTAATTCGGTTGAAGTTGCTTTCATCGGCACATGTATTGCAATACTGATCGGCGTTCCCGGTGCGCTTGGTATGCACAAATACAATTTTCCGGGGAAAAAGGCTCTCGAGAAAGTCGTAATTCTTCCGATGATGCTGCCGGGTATTATTACCGGTATAGCAATACTTACGTTTCTGGAAATGGCTGGCATTATGCAGGGAAGGCTTGCCGTTATATTAGGACATTCTACTTTCCTCATAGGAACCGTACTGCCGCAGGTGTATACCCGTCTCAGACAGCTTGATAGAAATATTGAGGAAGCGTCGCAGGATCTGGGAGCTTCCGGATTTCAGACTTTTTTTTACGTCATACTGCCTAATATAAAAACAGCAGTATTCGGAGCTGCGTTACTTTCGTTCAGTCTGTCTCTGGATGAAATTCCGGTTACCTATTTTCTGAACGGCGTGTTTACCACATTACCGATACGGATACTTGCAATGACCCGGAACGGTTTTACGCCGGAGATAAATGCAATATGTACACTGATACTGCTGCTGTCCGTTTTTGCTGTTATATTTTCCAACAGTATTTCAAAGAAGGATGAAGTTTATGCCAAAAATACTCATTAAAGCGGAAAATCTGTACAAGAGTTTCGGAAGTACGCCAGTAGTAAGCAATATGTCGTTTGAAGTATACGAAGGGGAATTCCTTACTATGCTCGGACCGTCAGGCTGCGGAAAAACGACAACACTCCGCATGATAGCTGGATTTGTTAATCCCGACAGAGGGGTGCTCGAACTTGACGGGCAGGACATTACGGGCGTTCCTGCAAACAGGCGTGCGGTTAATACGGTTTTTCAGAATTATGTATTGTTCCCGAACCTTTCGGTGCGGGAAAATATAGGTTACGGACTTATGGTCAGAAAAACAGAGAAAAAGGAAATGAAGAAACGGGTGGACGAAATGCTGGAACTGTTCAAACTGGAACTGTTTGCAGACAGGAAACCCTCTCAGCTTTCCGGCGGTCAGCAGCAGCGGGTAGCGATAGCCCGCAGTCTTATTAACAGACCCCGCGTTCTTCTGCTTGACGAACCGCTAGCCGCGCTTGATCTGCAGCTCAGAAAACACATGCAGTTCGAACTTAAGGAACTTCAACGTCAGTTCGGTACGACATATATTTATGTAACCCACAATCAGGAAGAAGCGCTGACGATGAGTGACCGTATTATTGTAATGAACGAAGGGACAATCGAACAGACTGGAACCCCTCAGGAAGTGTACAATTCTCCGCGGACCGTTTTTACAGCGAAATTCCTCGGCGAGTCGAATATTCTTCCTGCTGCAGCCAGCGGGATCTCGATACCTGATGACCAGAAAAACAACTGTATGGTTTCCATCAGACCGGAGTTCTTCCATATTACTTCCGACGGCAGGGCTGATCTGCCGCTGTCGGGAGAAATTACCGAAGTAACATTCCTTGGTAACATTTACCGTATAGGCGTCAGACTTTCTACGGGACAGACTATATATGTGCTTGAACAGAAAAAAAATCTTACAGAACATATGCATGTTTCTGTTTCATATGACAGAGAGAAACTTACGTTTGTTTCTCAATAAATTTATCCGGAGGCAAAATTATGAAAATGCTGAGTATTATTATCCGCCCAGACAGGCTTGAAAAACTGAAGGAAATACTTAATAAGAATTCTACCGGCGGTCTTACCGTAATCAATGCGATGGGCTGCGGCAACCAGCGGGGACGCAGCGATTCCGACAGTTCTACGGATGAATTACGCATTCTTAACATGAATCTTATTCCGAAAGTCATGGCTGTTACGGTGGTGAAGGATGAAGATGTAAACACCATTCTGGCGGAAATAAACACTAATATAGCATCAGGAAAGGTTGGAGACGGTAAAGTTTTTGTAACAGACGTTCTTGATTCTATGCGCATCAGAACGGGCGACCGTGGCGAGAAAGCTTTGTAAGGAGGCCTTCTATGGGTAAAGCCGGATTGATTGATTTAGTGAACGTTTCAAAATCATTTGAACATACGCAGGTTCTGCATACATTAAATTTGAATATAAAAGCCGGTGAATTTGTTTCGCTGCTCGGACCGTCAGGCTGCGGAAAAACAACCATTCTTCGTCTTATTGCCGGTTTTATACAGCCGGACGGCGGAGAAATCCGTATGGACGGGAAGCGTTTAGACGGACTTCCTCCGTATAAGCGGAATGTAAATACGGTGTTCCAGAATTATGCACTTTTTCCCAATCTGAATGTCTATGATAATGTGGCATACGGTTTACGTGCACGCCGCTGCCGGTCATCTGAGATAAAAGAGAAAGTCGATAAAACGCTTGAGATGGTACAACTTTCCGGTTTTAAGAACCGGCAGATTGACCGGATGTCAGGAGGACAGCGTCAGCGGGTTGCCATAGCACGTGCGGTAGTTAATGAACCGGAAGTACTGCTTCTTGACGAACCTCTTTCCGCACTTGATCTGAAACTCCGCAAGGAAATGCGTTATGAACTGCGCAGACTGCAGAAACAGCTCGGAATTACATTTGTGTTCGTGACCCACGATCAGGAAGAAGCTCTCGTTATGAGCGACCATATTGTTGTTATGAATGAAGGACGGATCGAACAGGTCGGCACCCCTGATGAAATATACGATCATCCTGTTTCACAGTTTGTTGCGGATTTCATTGGTGAATCGAATACGTTTGAGGCTGTTGTTTCAAAGAAAGATGATGCCGGTAAGATGAAGCTTA
>JALNVF010000062.1 GCA_023231445.1 Treponema sp.
ATCTGCGTCAGAACAAAAAGCTGAACGTGTAAAACAGGATGCAATTAGAGAAGCTGAAGCACAGAAAAAAGAAATTTTGCTCAATGCAAAAGATGAACTCATTCGGGAACGAAACCAGCAGGAGCGGGAAAACAGAGACCGTCGGGCTGAAGTACAGCGTTATGAAGCCCGTGTAACTAAAAAAGAAGAACTTCTTGATCAGAGGGCTGCCGAATTCGACAAAAAAGACAAAGATTTTGCCGACCGAACAGCTGTTCTTGCCAAAAGAGAGACTGCAGTCCAGACTCAGGAAGAAGAGTACCGGAAAGAACTGGAACATATTTCAGGTCTTTCGCAGCAGCAGGCAAAAGATCTCATCATTAAAGATCTTGAAAATGAAGCGCGGCATGATGCACAGGTTCTCCTGAATAAAATTGAGCAGGAAGCACAGCTCACTGCAGAAAAACAGGCCAGGGACGTGCTTGTTACGACAATACAGCGAATTGCACCTGAAGTCACAAGCGACATCACCGTTACGACAGTCTCTCTGCCGAGCGATGAGATGAAAGGACGCATAATCGGGCGGGAAGGACGTAATATCAGAACGCTTGAAACACTCACCGGCGTAGATATCATTATTGATGATACCCCGGAAGCTGTTGTCATATCCTGTTTTGATCCGGTACGGAAAGAAATTGCTAAAGAATCACTCGAACGGCTTATTTCAGACGGCCGCATTCACCCTGCCCGTATTGAAGAAATCGTACAAAAAGTAACGCACGAGGTTCAAAACAAGATCTACGAAGAAGGTGAAAAAGTTCTTTTTGATCTTGGTATTCACAATATGAGTACCGACGGAATAAAAGCACTTGGACGTCTGTATTTCCGTACAAGTTACGGACAGAACGTACTTACTCACTCGAAGGAAGTCGCAATGATTGCCTCCATGCTTGCTGCAGAAATCGGAGGGGACAGAGAGCTGGCAAAACGTGCTGCTGTTCTCCATGATATCGGCAAGGGAGCGGAAAGCGACAGCGATCAGAATCATGCAGAAGTGGGCGCTGAAATGGCGCGCAAAATGGGAGAAGATCCCCGTGTCATTAATGCAATCGCAGCTCACCACAACGACGTTGAAGCAACAAGCATTGAAGCTATTTTTGTACAGATTGCCGATGCTATTTCCGCAGCACGCCCCGGTGCAAGACGTGAAACGATCGACAACTATGTAAAACGTCTTGAAAATCTGGAACAGACTGCCGAGAGGTTCCCCGGTGTCGAAAAGGCTTACGCTATTCAGGCCGGACGGGAACTCCGCATACTTGTAGACAATGCGAAAGTCGCAGATGACGAAGTAAAAACGCTTGCACAGAGTATTGCAAAGCAGATTGAATCTGATCTGCGTTATCCCGGAAGGATCAGAATTACGATGATACGTGAAACACGCATCGTGGAATATGCGCGCTGATATACAATCATTGTAACAAATAAAAAAAGAGACCCGCTATAAAAAGGGTCTCTTTTTTTATTACCGGCAATATTCGTACACCAGAGTTTTTTACTATAATTCAACCGAAACATATGCTGCAAAGACATTATCGTACATGTCGTTGCCCCGCGGCATAAAACGATAATAAAAACCAAGTGCAGGCACATATTTCTGATTAAGCATCTTTGAAAAATCGAATTCAACCCCAAATCTGAAACCGTTTCCCCACTCAGCATGCGACGTTACGCTGCCCGTTCCTGCCGTATTGTAATAATCATTCCGGCAGCCCAGAGCATATGCAGCCGACGCAGCAAAACCGCCGGGAAACGGATATACTTTTGCACCGAACAAAAATGCATAGTCAATATGATATGAATACCAGTTGTCATTCCAAAGAAAATCTGCAAGCGTATCAGCACCGGTAAAAAGATGTATCTGATCAACAGGACTGTAAAAAAAATCCCCGTTGCAACCTGTTATAATCCGTTTGAATCCGCTCATATCTGTAATGGAAGAAACAGAATCATTCGTTGATCCACCGTAGACCGGTCCTCCCGATGCAAGCCCTATATCAAAACCGAACGGTTTTGAGCTCTCTGCAAAAAGCGGAGAAAGTACCATAAATACTGCTGCAATTATACAAGTTTTTTTCATCTGTACCTCTCATTTTAAATTACATGCTTTATCCGGATCTGTTATATCGCGGCTGCTTATATACCTCCGGCTTATCATAAACACCGGTTTATCCTCAGGGTGCATCAGTCCTTTACAGTAATAACGGCGCCCAGAACAAGCAGATGATAGGCAAAAGCTTTGAGCCATTTGAGAACAGAAGTGATGTTCCCTGCAGGAAGAGCGCCGTGTTCAATAAAATCAATAAGAATAATCGAGGCTATCCATGCAATCATAATTATGATCATAAGTATTGTATCAATTGGTGCACTGAACGTCACAAACATCCGGAGCAGCAGAAATATCCCTGCAAGGACTTCAATAATTCCGAATACGATACAACAAATCTGCGCATTATCTCCCTTCAGAACAGATTTTATTGCAACTGCAATTTCATTTCCGGAACTTCCCTGAAGTGTCCAGATACCGCTTACAAGAAAAAACAAACCAAGGGCTGTCTGTAAAAATAAATAACCTATTGAATGTTCACGCTGTACTGACATATTTGTAATCCTCCTGCAGGCTGTTTATAAACTGCCTGTGTAAATAACACGAAATTCCTGAAAAACAAGCTTTATATCGGGTACAAAATCAAATCCGACTACAGAGCCTTCATCCTCAAGATATTCCTTATGCTTTTCATGCCAGGCTTCAAGATTTTCATCTTCGCCTTCCTGCTGTGCCATTTCCCATGTTACTTCGTTAAACGGTATAATCGTTACGCCGGTAGTCTCTATAATACAACGGGGCTTCTCAGAACGGTCAAGAACCACGTACAATTCGCCCGTTACCGGAAGCGGTTCATTATCTGCCTCATACGCAGCATAACTTGTAAAAACTGCAGTTTTTTTTCCTGTAAGTACCAGAGAAAGAAGTTCATCACCTACAAAGCCCTTCGCCTCAAAATTTATATCGCCTGCACACTTCTCATCTTTATCCCGCCCGGTTATTTCAAGAAACCGGTACCAGTAAACGTCCGCTGCACTCATTTACCGTGTCCTCTGAAGCATAAGAATAAACGCAAGAATAAAAAAACAGCTGGGAATTATACTGAACAGCATTGTTGCAAGAGGTATTCCGGCAACGGAAAGACCTCCGGGAATTATTATACCGAATTGAACCATCATATCATATACAATGCCTGCATAAGAAGTAACAGCCCCGGCGACAAGTGACATCCATGCAGCATCACGGGTTTTTGACCACAGCAGTATAGCAAGAAATGCTGTTATACCGCCCAGCACGAGTTTTATGACAAAAAGCAGTAAATCTGACTGAATCATACTGAATTACACCTCAAAAGGAGAATTTTTAAGTTTTGTAAACACACCTTTATCCGCACCGAAGGGTACTATTGAAGGCACATTATAATCCGGACTGACAACCAGTTCACAGTCAAGACAATGGAGTATAAATGCTCCGTACTGCTCTTCTCCTGTTTTCGGATACAGGTATGGTCCTTTACGTGTCCAGTATTTTGTAAGCACGGTATCATAACTGAACCAGTTTTTTTCCTCACGAAACTGAAGAGCGGCAATCATATCGTAAATCGAACGCGAAACAGCTGCTGCAAGCGCTGCCGGTATTCGTGCACTCTCCGGGACTGCCATTCCCGAAGCCGCGTACGAATCAACTGATTCAGGTTTTACCGCGACAAAAAATAAAGGAGATGCCCACGGTAAAGGAGGAACGATAATTACTGCATTAACCGTCCGCCAGTCAATACCTTCCTGATTCCATGGTCTCCAGAACGATGTGTTTTCTTTTGAAAAAGCAAGTGCCGCTCTCAATGCTGTCGTACGATCTGTAAAAGTAAATAAAACACGTTCTCCTGCCAGAAGACTGCTTACAGCCTTTGACACACGGGCAGCCGCATCTGTATCGAAACTGCCGGTAAGCCCCCTGTTCATTGTATTTTTGAACACAGTAAATGAGGGACCTCCTCCCCATCCTAAAATGGCCCGGCCCCCTTCCTGATACATATCAGTAAGACGGATTCCTTTTCGTGTGTACAAAAAACATCCCCGGGCCCGTTGCACGGTGCCATAACGTAGCGTAATTTCCGACGCTAAAAAATCCACTGTTGACATTGGAATTATTATAGCAGAAAAAATGCTTTTCTGCTATCGAATAAAATCAAACAAATTATTTCTGCAAAAAAAAACAAAGTATGATATCATTGCTGTATGAAAGAGAAAGGCACATCTATAGACGTAAAACAGCTCAGAAATCAAGTCCATACTATTACTTTTACCATACTTGTCGGCATATTTGTCGCCTTATTTTTTTTCCTCTGTATATTCTCTCTCAGTATCATCAAAAGCAGCACAACAGATCATTATGAAGCTGACTGCATACATCTTGCAGATGCATACTCATATGCCTTTTCTGAACTCATAGACAAATATCTTTCCGATCTGAAAAGTTTTTCGTCCTCGGATATATTTTATTACGGGACAAACGAAGAAATCAGATCATGGATTACGAATCATGACAACAGGCGTCCTCCGTATTTTTTAAATTTCTTTTATGCGGATAAAACCGGAGACTTGATTTCTTCGACAGGACTTTCTGCAAACATCAGTGATCGTGATTATTTTCAAAAGATAATATATGAAGGATACGAAACCACAATTGACGACGGAAGCATATCCCGGACAACAGGAAAAATTGTTTTACATGTAGCACGCGCCGTGTACAATGATAAAAAGGAATTACTAGGTCTTATAGGCGGAGCCGTAGAATTAACGACGTTTCAAAAAATCGTCAGTACTATAAAAATAGGAAAAAGCGGATATGCCTTTATTATTAATTCGAACGGAACTTTTATCTCCTATCCGGATGAAAGAATGCTTCTTAAAAAAAATAATTCATCAGTCACCTCTAATTCCGAAAATACTGTTACATATATGCTCAGACGTAAATCCGGATATGTGAAAGCTGTCTCAATGACAGGCGTTCCTATTTCCATTGCATTTGAACCAATAAAAAATACTCCGTTCATTCTGGGCATTTCCATTCCTGACTCGGAGGTACGGGATCTGTACAACTCCGTACGAAAGGCCCAGGTATATGTTTCCTTAATAATGCTGCTGGGGATACTTGTCAGCATTTCAATTGAAATACTTGTACATCATCTGCAAAGTGAAAAATTAAAAAAGGATGCCGATTACGATAAACTGACGTCTCTTATTACCCGTCAGAAATTCGAGCAGCTTTCAGAACAACTTATTGAAAAGACACCTCAACGTCAGTTCATGTTCATAGACGCTGATATCAGGGGATTCAAAATATTGAATCAGACATACGACAAAGAAAAAACAGACGAAATGCTTGTTCTTTTCTCAAATGCATTAAAAACTGCAGTATCGGACTACACTGGATATATCTGCAGGGGATATGCAGACAGATTCTACGGACTCTTTGTTATAGGTGAAGAACATACTGCAATGAGCACTTTCCGAAACAAATTAAAAGAAATCAGCAGACAGATAAAAAAATCAGATATTGTTTTCTACATAAAATTCGGTATAGCTTTCTCAAAAAAGGATGAACAGAATGTTTCGGTTCAGGGACTTACAGGAAAAGCATCGTTTGCAAAATCGACAATCAGGAATAATCTCTTATATCAGTATGCAGTCTTTACACCGCAGATGCAGGTAAAAATTAATGAAGAAAGAGAAATTGAAAGCTGCATGGAAAAAGCGCTTTCAAACGGAGAATTTTTCGTAATCTACCAGCCGAAAATTTCTTTAAAAACTGAAAAAGTTATAGGAGCAGAAGCGCTTGTACGCTGGAATAATCCTAAATTCGGTATCATGCCGCCGGCAAAGTTCATTCCTACGTTCGAGAAGAATGGTTTTATAGTTAATCTCGATTTTTATGTATACGACCAAGTCTTTCAATTTTTACAAAAACAACTTGACGAACACAAACCTGTCGTTCCAATCTCGTTGAATATGTCGCGGAATCATGCTAATCCTGAACGATTTATGTCCCGGTTCAACACTATATTTAAAAAATATACTATTCCGCCGTCTCTGGTAGAGATAGAAATTATAGAAAGGACATCCGAGACTGGTAAACTTATGCTTCTTGAAACAACAAAACTGCTTCATAAACACGGATTCAATGTTGCAATGGATGATTTCGGAAGCGGAGAATCGTCTCTGAACATGCTCAGTAAAATTCCCGTTGACGTACTGAAATTCGATCAGACATTTCTTAATCCGAGTAACTATACGGAAAAAACGGCAGGACTTATTACTAAGCTCGTAGAGCTGGGAAAACAACTGGATAAAGAAACAGTATTCGAAGGTGTAGAAACAAAAGAACAAATAGATTTTTTAAAATCAATACAATGCGACCAGGTTCAGGGATTTTATTATTCCCGGCCGCTTAAAGAAGATGATTTTGTTAAGTATATTTCAGAGCATATATAAAAATTGCCCTTCTGAAGCAGCTGTATAAACTGCACTAAAACAGAGCAGCTCTAAACAGCCGCTGTAACGCTCAATCCGCGCTGACAGGTTCAGCATGTCCGGCCTGTATTGCGGACAAAAATTACATTTCCGAGAGTTTCTTCTGGACGAGTTCAGTTGCCTGCCGGGGATCAGCCTTCCCATGAGACTCTTTCATAACCTGCCCCATCAGCCAGCCGACCACGTTCGTTTTTCCACCCTTAAAATCTGCTACAGCCTTTGGATTTGCAGCAATAACCGAATCAACAAGTTTTTCAATTATGCCGGTATCGCTCACCTATTCCATGCCTTCTTCTTTAATAATTATGTCAGGCATTTTGTTGGTTGCGAGCATCTTCTCAAATACGACTTTTCCCTGCTTGCTTGTAATCTTATTGTCTTCAAGTGCGTCCGCAAGTCCCCTGATATGTGCCGGAGTTATTTTTACATCGGTAATCAACTGCTGTTTTTCATTAAGAACTGCAAGAAGATCAGTAATAATAAGGTTCGCTACACGTTTCTGGCTTCTGGCTCCCTTTACAGCTTCCTCAAACCAAAGAGAAAGTTCCCGTGTAGATGTAAGAGTTTCTGCATCGAATTCGGAAAGACTGTACTCTCTTATAAAACGAACACGTTTAGCTTCCGGAAGTTCTCCGACAGCTTCTTTCGCCTTTGCAATAAGTTCTTCACTTACACTGAACGGTTTAATATCGGGTTCAACAACAAAGCGGTAATCTACAAACGAGTTCTTCGTACGCTGAACAACTGTCTGTCCTTTTACCTCGTCCCATCCCATCGTTACTTTAAATCCCGGATTAAATTCCTGACGGTCAGTTTCGAATTCTTTAAGCTGCCGCTGCGCTTCGTATGCACACGCATCTTTTATAGAACGAAACGAGTTAAGGTTTTTTATTTCAGAAATCGGTGTATGATACAGTGTTCCGTTTTCCCAGACGTTCAGATTGATATTCGCATCGCACCGCATATTCCCTTCCTCAAGATTACCCTTCGTAACTTTTACGTATCGGAGAATTTCCTGAACCGTTTCCATAAAAAGGGCTGCTTCATCGGGACTTGTCATATCAGGTTTCGTAACAATTTCGACAAGCGGAGTACCACAGCGGTTATAATCAATATAAGAATGTTTTCCCTCAAGATGAAGCGACTTACCGACGTCTTCCTCAAGATGAATACGTTCAATACGCACGCGGCGGTATTTATTGTTTATGATACAGTTTTCCCCTTTAAAATTATCGGGCCGGAAAGACTTTCCTCCCGGACGTTCTTCTTCAGGATAATGAATGAAAGGAAGATCGACAAAACCGTTCGTACAAAGCGGCATGTCGTACTGCGTTATCTGGTACCCCTTGGCAAGGTCAGGATAGAAATAATGCTTACGGTCAAATTTGGTAAAACGTGCAATCCGGCAGTTGAGAGCCTGACCGGCTACAGCGCCGAGTTCAACATACCCTTTACTTACACGGGGCATTGCTCCCGGAAGTCCGAGACAGACCGGACAAACCCGCGTATCGGGCATACCGCCGTAACGGTTTTCACACGCGCAGAACGCTTTCGTTTTAGTGAGCAGCTGTGTATGTATTTCACAGCCTATTACAATTTCATATTTATCTATCATATCTGTTTACCTGCAAGTTTATATGTAATAATGAATAATACCGCTGCATATTCAGAGTATCCGTCGTTATTCCGAACGCGAAATCAAAATGAAATCGGAGAACCACATCCGGGATGGTCTTTTTCCCATGACTGTGCTATCTGTAAAATCTTAAGTTCACTGAACATCGGGCCTGCAAACTGTATTCCGACCGGCATAACACCGGAAGAACTGCTGGTACCTGAATACACGTCAAAGGCATTTCCGACCGTAACCCCTGCCTCAATACCACTGCCTCCTGTATGTCCGGCAGGTACTGAAACAGACGGAATACGTGCAAGATTTACAAACGTCGTAAAAAGATCGCTCAAATACATCTCGAGCGGATCATCAACTTTCTGTCCGAGTCTGAATGCCGGAGTCGGACACGTCGGGCAAAGTACGATATCGTATGTTTCAAACAATTTCGACATTTCGCGTTGAATACGCGCGCGTACCGTCATACCCTTCTTGTAAGTATCGCCGGAAAACTGTTCAGATAAAACATAATTACCGATTATAATACGGCGCCTGACTTCCGGACCGAATCCTTCGCTGCGTGTGTGAACATACAGCTCATCATAACCGTCGCCTGTATCAACCCGCCGGCCGTACCGGATACCGTCAAAACGGCTCAGGTTGGAAGCTGCTTCGGAAAGCGCAATTACATAATAACTTGCAATTGCTGCATCAAGTACAGGGATATCCACGACGTCCACACATGCACCCTTGCTTTCAAACCATTTTCGTGTTCCGTCAAATACAACGCCCACATCCGCATCAAGTCCTTTACTTTCAAGAAACTGGCGCGGAATGGCAATTTTCAGGTCAGCAAGGCCTGCACATCTGTATGATGTAAGATTTTTAAGCTGTTCCTTTCCGGGAAGCTCAGCACTTGTGTCGTCGTACATATCTGTGCCGCACATAGCTGCAAGCGGAATTGCTATATCTGACGGTGTATGCCCCATAATACCGACCTGATCAAGAGAACTTCCGTAAGCAACAACACCCCACCGGCTCAAAACGCCGTACGTCGGTTTAAGTCCATAAACGCCGCAGTAACTAGCAGGCAGACGGACAGAACCGCCTGTTTCTGTTCCTATTCCGAACAAAGCCTGATTTGCTGCCACTGCAGCTGTCGACCCTCCGGAAGAACCGCCGGAAACATATGCCCTGTTTATCGGATTGCGAGTCGGTCCGTATATTGAATATTCGGTTGATGACCCCATCGCAAATTCATCCTGATTACATCTTCCGAGAGGAATGGCTCCGGCATTTTCAAGCCGCGTAATAACCGTTGCGTCGTATGGAGCAACATACCCTTCAAGGATTCTGCTTGCACACGTAAGACGCTTTCCTTTTGCGGAAATATTATCCTTGTTTGCAAACGGAAGACCGATCAGCGGTTTTTCTTCAAACAGCCTGTCAAGAGTACCAGCCGCACGGGATTCTGCAATTTTTTTATCTGCAGCTTCCGCTTTAGATTCAGCATCGTCGTACATTTCAAGAAATGCATTCAACGGCAGATCTGATTTTTTGTCAGCATTGAATGTTTCAATTGATTTTTTTACCAGTGCAGCACTGGTGACCGTTCCGTCTTTCAGCGCCGTCTGCATATCTTTTATCGTATAGTCCATATTTCCTCATTTATCTGTTCAAAAAATACACTGCCGGCACTCGTACCGGATTACACGCTGCTTGAAAAATGCAGATATATTTTTCAGGCTCCCTCTCCAAGTACTTTCGGTACCTGAAAATAACCATCCATAAAATCTTTTGATATTTTTTTTACATTGGAAACATCGAGTCCGGTAACAATCTCATCCTCACGAAGTTTATCCGCTTCCGTTGACGGATATGCGTCGTACGGATTCTCGCTGTCATCGTATTTTGAAAGAATTTCAAAGTAGCCGACTATATCGTCAACCTGTTTCCTTAATATGGTAAGATTTGTACTTTCCGGAGAAAGTCTTGAAAGATACAAAAGTTTTTCAAGCGTACTTTCATCAATGGTCTTGTAAGTTGTCATAAAACTATTTTAGCGGATTTTCTCAAAATAGACAATTACACCGGAAAACGAAGTTCCCGGTGTAATTGTCTATGCAGCAGTCTGAAATTATTTTACGAACTGAAGCAGCACTTGATGAAATATTTCCAGTCCTCTTTCTATTTCTTTATCACTAATCGTAAGCGGCGGCAGAAAGCGGACAACGTCGCTGCCGGCTGTTGAAACGCAGAGACCTTCATCCATACATTTTACTTCTATATTGAACGGATTTACGGAATGTGCTATCTCAATTCCTACCATAAGACCTTTGCCCCGGACGTCAGTTACAATAGGTATATTCCAGTTTTTTACAGTATTCCTGATATATTCGCCCTTCCGGTTAACTTCGTCAAAAAATCCCGGAGCGGTCAGTGTTTTCAGAACAACACGTCCGGCTGCGCACGCAAGCGGATTTCCTGCAAAGGTCGACTGATGGTCTCCCGCAGCAAAAACATGCGCTGCCTTTCCTCTGAAAAGACAGGCTCCCATCGGAATGCCGCCGGCAATTCCTTTCGCAAGCGTCACGACATCAGGATTAAAGCCAAGTTGTTCACCTGCAAGCAGCGTCCCGCAGCGTCCCATTCCCGTCTGAACTTCGTCTGTCATAACAATGGCACCGGCACTTCGTGCGGCTTCTGCAGCTGCCTGCGCCCACTTTGCGTCCACAAGATTAACGCCGCCTTCTCCCTGCACACACTCGATAAAAAGAGCCGCAGTCGTATCGTCGAATGCCGTCTGTATTGCGTCCCAGTCGTTCGGCCTGATTGTTTTGAAGCCCTCGACATACGGTGCAAAACAGGCAGGATGGAATTTATCCTGACCCGTTGCGGTAAGCGTGGCAATAGTACGGCCATGGAACGACTGCTCAAGCGTATAAATGACGTGCCGCCTTTCTCCGCCGTTCAAGAAACCGTATTTTCGTGCAAGCTTAATTGCAGCTTCGTTCGCTTCCGCGCCGCTGTTGCCAAAATAACCGCCATCAAATCCTGTTGCTGCAAGGAGCTCGTCCGCAAAAGCAAGTCCTGCATCGGAAAGATAATAATTTGAAATGTGTATTTCGCGTGCAGCCTGCCTTTGTATTGCTTTCACAAGCGGCTTATAATCATGTCCCAGACAGTTTACGCCTATACCGGCAATAAAATCGGTATATCTGCGTCCACTGTCGTCAAAAAGTGTCGCATTCTTTCCTTTTACAAAAACTTTATCAAAACTGCCGTAATTATTAACAATCTTCTTTTCCATAAAAAACTCCTCATCTCTAACACTACGCCCGTCTTCATATGACGGCTGTATCAATAAATCATCGTACCTATACCACGGTCACTGAACATTTCAATAAGAAGCGAATGCAGAACGCGTCCGTCGATAATATGCGTACGAGGAACTCCTCCTTTTAATGCCGTCATGCAGCACTCTACCTTCGGGATCATACCGCCGGCAATCGTACCGTTCTCGATAAGCTGCGGCACTGTCGGCATCGGAATGCGCGTAATCAGCGATTTCGGATCGTTCATATCCTTAAGAACACCGGGAACATTCGTAAGCTGAACAAATTTTTCAGCCTTGAGCGCAACGGCTATTTTTGCAGCTGCAGTGTCGGCGTTTATATTATACCGGTTCGTATCCCCCTGCTCGCCGAGAGCAACAGTCGAAACAACCGGTATGAATCCCCTGTTAAGAAGTGACTCGACAATCTCCGGATGAACTTCCGTTACCTCGCCCACAAGTCCCAGATCAGCGCCGTCTTTGTCTATTTTCCGCGCACGAAGCATACCGTTGTCGACACCACTCAACCCGACAGCCTGACCGCCTTCCTGAAGAAGCAGACCGACTATCTCTTTGTTAAGTTTTCCGGTAAGTACCATTTCCACTATTTCCATCGTTTCGGAATCAGTATACCTGAGACCATTGACGAATTTACTTTCTTTTCCGACCCGTTCAAGCATTTTATTAATTTCAGGACCGCCGCCGTGTACAAGCACGACATGCACACCGATTGTATTAAGCAGTACAAGATCTTTCATCACTGCAGCTTTCAGATCGTCATTGAGCATCGCATTGCCGCCGTATTTTACGACGACGATTTTACCGACCCACATTTTAAAGTACGGCATCGCCTGAATAAGCACATCTGCCCAGTGAGCATTGTCGAGCGTACGACCACGATTTTCATCTTTCTGTATTTCTATATCAGACACACTTTACTCCTAAAAACAGCACCTCGAACGGGGCGCCTGCATTTTATGTACGGTAATCTCCGTTTATTTTTACGTAATCATACGTAAGATCGCATCCCCACGCACGGCCTTCCGCAGTTCCGTCCTCCATGGTCACAAGAATTTCAACAGCTTCGCCGCTTAGAATTCTTTTTGCAAGATCTTCATCGAAGTTAAGCGGAACACCGTGATCGAACACCTGTATCTGCTGACCATTGTTGATTTCATCATCAACACCGGGTGTAAAGTAACGCTGCGCGTTCTCTCCGGATGCATAATATATACACGTTTTTTCAGGTGTAAAACAATAACCGCTGTAACCGAGCGCACATAAAATACGTCCCATGTTAGCATCCTTTCCGAACATAGCAGCCTTTACAAGATTTGAACTGATGACTTCTTTTGCAAGTCCACGTGCTGTCGGTACATCCTGAGCTCCGGTCACGGTACATTCAATAAGACGTGACGCACCCTCTCCGTCTGCGGCAATTTTTTTTGCCATGACAGTATTGACCTTATTGAGTGCTGCAAGAAATATGTCGTAATCTGTACCGTCAGCGGTAATTTCTCTGTTGCCTGCCATCCCGTTCGCCATAATCGTAAGCGTATCGTTCGTACTTGTATCTCCGTCGATCGATACGCAGTTATACGTACCAAGAATACTTTCCCGCAATGCGGTGTTGAGCATCTGCGCGGAAATTGCACAGTCGGTCGTAATAAAACCAAGCATCGTTCCCATATTGATGTGAATCATGCCGCTTCCTTTACACATTGTCCCGATAGTAACCGTATGATTGTCAAGCGTAAACTGCACGGCGCATTCTTTGTAATGCGTATCCGTCGTCATAATAGCGGTACGTGCTTCCTCATGTCCTTTTTTTGACAATCCGGCTGCAAGTGCGGGCATACTTTTCTCGATTTTTTCAACAGGCAGCTGCTGACCGATAACACCGGTAGAACAGACAATCACATCGTCGGGAGAAAGTCCAAGTGCATCTGCAGCAGACTTGGCCATACGGTACGCATTTTCAGCTCCCCGGCTGCCGGTACACGCGTTTGCGTTTCCACTGTTTGCAACAGCAGCCTGCATACGTCCGTCAGAAATATTTTTTCTCGTAAGTTTTACACTTTCAGCCTGCACACGATTCTGAGTAAAAACTCCTGCAGCGGTACACGGTTTTTCAGAAAACAAAAGAGCTGTGTCGTTCGTTTTACGACTTTCCTTTATATGACATAAAATACCATTTGCCGTAAATCCCTCAGGGGCCGTAACGCCGCCTTCAACAAAACGTACATCAGACTGCATATTTATACACTCCTAATACATAAATATGCCATGCAGTATAGCATAAACATATATCTGCGGCAATAACATTTTAGAATATTCCTTTCTTGCTCATTCTCCCTGCAGTGTTTACAATAGAAGGTATGAAAAAGCATAATGACTATACGGCCCCATTCGGTAATAAAATTCCGTTCGCATCGGTTTGCTTTGCACGGTTCAGATATTACCTCTGCCGATTCCTGTTTGCAAAAGACGACACCCCTGTTGTTCCTGCTGCGGTTCCTGCAGGGGAAGCCTATAACGATTTCGGCATGCTCACAATTGTCGATAAAAACAAAACAACAGAACCGGTACAGGATATTAATCCGGAGCACGCTCTTATCATAGGAACCGTTCGGATGGGATTCGGACACTGGCGTATGGCAATTGCAATGGCGTCAGCAGCTCATCATCTTGGCTATACTCCGTATCTGCTCGATATACTGTCATTCGACGGCAGCACGGCACAAAAATCTATAAGATTTCTTGAATACTGGTACGACGTTTTTTCCCGTATTTCTCAAAAATCAAAATGGTTCAATAAATACATATGGGAACGGGCAACATCGACAGGTGGCAGGAGCCTTAAATCGTGTGTCTATGAACGTTGTCTGTCACAGCTTTTTACTCCTATTTTTATTAATTTTCAAAAAGACATTCCGTTACTTTCGATGCATCCATGGATAGGACATGCAGCTGTTTTATGCGGTATGAAAAATATTGTAAGTATTATTCCCGACAACCTGCCGCTTGCATTCTGGCTGGTCGAGGGAACAAGACATACCGTACAATCCCCATCGGCATATATGGGATACCGTACACTTATTTCTATGGATACAAAATATCCAATAACAAACTGCATACCGCAAAGTGCTCTGACAGAAGCGGGACATTACGTCGACTATGAAATAGTATCTACAATAGAGCAGGACTGTGATAAACGTCTGGAACGCTGTAAAAGAGGAAAAGCACGCCGGTTCCTTTTAACAATGGGGGGTGCGGGTGCTCAGGCAGAACGTTTTGCCGATATTATCAATACATGTCGTTCTTCAATTGAAACAGACAAAGCAGTGTTTTTTGTAAATATGGGTGATCACAAAGGCCGATGGACAGAACTCAGAGACAAACTTACAAAGGAAGGCATCACATATACCCTGCACTCCGACTGGGAACAAACCAAACAATTCGTTAAAAAAGCAGATTCAGACGATATCAACGGAATACATATTTTTCTTCACAATGATTTTTATGCTGCAGTGTATCTTACAAACCTGCTTATGCATGTAAGTGATATTATGATAACAAAACCCAGTGAACTTTCATTTTACCCTGTTCCAAAACTATTCATTCAACGAGTAGGCAGGCATGAAGCCTGGGGCGCTATCCGGGGGTCTGAAATCGGAGACGGGACAATCGAAACAGATTGTGAAACAGACCTGCACAGAACACTTCTTACGCTTATAAACAGCAGCGATCTCCTTGAAATATATATACGGCATATCAGATTAAATGCAGCAGCAGGAGTTTATAACGGAGCATACAATGCAGTTGCATTTACAGAAATAAAAGACAAAATGAAATTATGATGTTACAATAAAATTAAAGATTTTAAATGGAGGAAGAATAATGAAGAAAATTATTTGTATACTACTGCCGGTTGCTGCGGTATTTCTTACGTCGTGTGCAACGGCAGGTGCTCTTGTAAAAACACATATAGCAAACCCCGACAGCACGCTGGCTGCTTTGAACCAGAACGATTATATAGTACTTGGACAGGTTTCCGGTACTGGTACAATTATTGCTGCCGATAAAGAAATTACCCAGGAACGGGAAACGCTTTCTGCAGGACAGCGTCCGGCAAAAGATATTATTCTTGAAGGCGATACACTTCGTTACGGATATCTTAATAATACATCCTATCCGGTACAGACCGCTGAAGAAAAGGCTCTTGGGAACGCAACATACAACATGATTGAACAGGCGCTGTATAATAATGCAGATGCAGTAATCTGTGTTAAAACCCGGATGAGTGTTATTCCGGTCATCAATGGAAACGGATCAAGAAACATGGTCTCTCCAAAAAGCAAAATAACGGTAAAAATTACAGGAATCGCTGTTAAAATTAAAGATACAGGTACAGGCATAAAGGACGGGACTGGAGATCAGGAAGATCTTGACCCAGAGGCTACCATAAAAGCTCAGAAAGAAGCAGAAAAAAATTCAGCAGCAGAGTCAAAAACTGAATCCAAGGCTGTTCCTGATAATATGGCAGCAGCCACAGAAACAACAAACGACAATACACAAACGGATGCAGCTGCCGCAGCCGATAATACCCTGACAGATACAACTAATACGGCACAATAACAAACTATCGTTAACAAAAAAAGCTGCCTTCTGCACATGTCAAAGGACAGCTTTTCTAGTTATAAAAGGATAATACGACAGCGGACTGCCGGAGCAACGGTATTCAGCACAGCCCTGACTGCTTTTAAAAACTTTTAAGCGTACGTTCTATTCGTTCAAGTGAACGCTCGACACCGAGTATTAAAATAGAACCGATAAGAGGCGGGCTTACACGACTTCCCGTTACTGCCATACGAATGGGCATCATAAAGTCTCCCATTTTTACTCCCATATCGGCGGAAGTTTTACGTGCAAGTTCTTCAGAAGCTTCATGATCAAGAGAAGGAAGAGCCTTGACAAAATCTTTCGCTTTTTCAAGTATTTCCTTAGTTTTTACAGCGTCAAGTTTTTTTGGAATAATATCAGTGGACGGAGGAACTGCCGGTTCAGTAAACAGAAAATGAACCATTTCTGCAGCGTCCGTCAGATAATGCAGACGTTCTCTGATAAGCGGCATAAGTTCCATGAGCGAAGTTTTTACAGCTGCACCGGACATGTTCATCTTTTTATCGGCACATACAGGTTCACCGTCTTCGCCTAGTGAAATGCCAGAATATGCCGGTCCGACATGCGGCGCGGGAAATTCTTCAGTAACATTTACCGGGAGCGATGCATCGCCTGTACCTGTAATAAACGGCAGTGTCTGTTTATACAATTCTTCATCAGAAAGCAGACGGATATACTGTCCGTTATACCATTCAAGTTTTTTATAGTCAAATACAGCGGGGGATTTATTCAAATGTTCGATTCTGAATCCTTTGCAGAGTTCTTCAAGCGTATACATATCTTTTCCGTCTTCGTACGAACAGCCCAGCATAGCAACATAATTGATTATTGCCTGGGGGAGATATCCACGTGCACGGAATTCGTTTACACTCGTCGCGCCGTGGCGTTTGGACAATTTCTGTCCATCTTTTCCATTCACCATCGGCAGATGACAGAATTCAGGATGTTCCCAGCCGAACGCACGGTACATCTGCACGTGAAGCGGTGTAGAAGGAATCCACTCCTGCGCACGCATAACATGCGTAATATGCATAAAATGATCGTCAACAATATTTGCCAGATGATACGTCGGAAATCCGTCACTTTTCAACAGAACAGGATCCGGACTAATATCCTCATTCTTCCATGTTATATCCCCCAGCAGATAGTCGTGAAATTTTGTCTCACCCGTAAGCGGAACCTTCAGACGGATAACATACGGTTTTCCTGCGTCAAGATTTGCTTTTACTTCTTCTGAAGTAAGATTACGGCAGTAACGGTCATATCCCGGAGCCATTTTATTTTCTGTCTGAATCTTGCGTATACGTTCAAGACGTTCAGCATCACAGAAACAGTAATAGGCTTCCCCTTTTTCAATAAGGTCGTATGCATATTTTTTATAGAGCTCAAAGCGTTCACTTTGTACGTATGGACCGTACGGACCACCTTTTTCACCGCCTTCATCCCATTCCAAACCGAGCCAGGCCATTGTGTCATACAGGTTTTTTACAAATTTTTCATCGTACCTCGTACGATCTGTATCTTCCAGGCGAAGAATAAATTTTCCACCCTGCGATTTTGCAAACAAATAGTTGAAAAGAGCGGTACGAACACCGCCGATATGCTGCATTCCGGTTGGTGACGGAGCATAGCGGACACGAACTTCTTTATTTTCCATAAAATTCCTCAAAAGCGTAATTAATGTATAAAATGTTCTATTATTATAGCAGAAT
>JALNVF010000063.1 GCA_023231445.1 Treponema sp.
TAGATCTCAGATTTTAATGAGATTATATTTTCTGGATCCCATACCGACTTTTTCTGCCTGCTCAAGCTGCGCATTCCAGTCTGTAGAAGGATGCACATCCATAGACAAATCGTTATGAGTATGGGTACATTCGTCCATTACCGAACCATGCAGTCTCGGCTGTTTATTAACGATATCCGCGCAAACCTGATCAAGTGCGACCGCATCGAACGAAGCGAACATTCCCACGTCCTGAATGACAGGTGTATCGTTCACCGCATAACAGTCACAGTACGGAGATACATCTGCAATAAGTGAAATATGAAACTGCGGACGGCCTTTCACGACGGCTGCAGCATATTCCGCCATTTTCCGGCAGAGGACTTCGTTCGTATTGCTGCCGCAGGGATGTGTCGCGTCTTTCGGACAGGCGCCTATACAGCGGCCGCAGCCTACACACACTTTCTGGTCGATAAATGCCTTTTTCCGTCCGTCGGTTGAATCTTCAGGAACGGCAAGTGTAATGGCATTCTGACCGCATGCACGGGCACAAGCTCCGCATCCTATGCATTTACTTCTGTCTATGTCCGGTTTTCCGGCATTATGCTGCTCCATTTTTCCCGCACGGCTTCCGCATCCCATACCGATATTTTTTATTGTTCCGCCGTATCCGGTCGCTTCGTGAAGTTTAAAATGTGTGAGAGAAATAAAAACGTCGGCATCCATGACTGCATGGCCTATTTTAGCCTGTTTTACATATTCTCCTTCAGGGAAATCAACAAGCGTCTCATCGGTTCCCTTAAGTCCGTCTCCGATAATGACGTGACATCCGGTAACAAGGGGATCAAATCCGTCCATAAAAGCAGCATCAAGATGATCAAGTGCGTTCTTCCTTAGTCCTGGATACAGCGTATTGCAGTCAGTAAGAAACGGCCGTCCGCCGAGGCTTTTTATCAGATCGGCGAAAGCTCTGGCATAATTGGGACGAAGATATGCAAGATTTCCCGGTTCGCCGAAGTGAAGTTTTATTGCGGTAAATTTTCCGTCAAAATCAATGTTATCTATACCTGCCGTTCTGGCAAGACGTACCAGTTTCTGTGTAAGATTTTCATTAAAAGTTGTTCTGAAATCCGTCCAATACACCTTTGAATCTTCCATACATTCCTCCACTACTCTTTTATAATCATCAAAGAATGGGCCTGATATTCAGGCATAAATTTCTTTTTTTCCCCGCTCTCGAACTGTACTGTAATAACAAATTCTCCGTCATCACTTACACGTCCGGTAATAATCTGTCCGTATCCCCAGTCATCGTGATACACTTTTGTACCCCTGCTCCATTTCAGAGCAAGTTCTTCTGCCTTTACAGAATTTACGTTAACACCGGTATTCCTGTACATACCGGCAGCAGACATTCCGTAACGACGCTGCTGCGTTTTTCCGAGTACTTTAAATACATTCCCGGCTTCCTGAATAAATGGACTTGGTTCCATATATTCCGTACGGCCGTACAGACGACGCTGAGCGCAGGATGTTATATACAATTCGTCCTGCGCCCGTGTTATGCCGACATAAAACAAACGCCTCTCTTCTTCAAGTTCGTCTCCGGATTTGTCTCCACGCGGGAAAATACCGTTTTCCATCCCGGTAATAATAACGCGGGGAAATTCAAGACCTTTTGTATTGTGAAGAGTAATCAGTGTAACAGAATCAACTGCTGCATCCCCTGCTCCAGCATCAAGCGAACGGTCAAGTTCAATCGTATCAAGAAACTGCAGCAGACCATCCTGTGTACACGGGTAAAGTACGGCGCTGTTTACAAGTTCCTGCATATTTGCCGCCCGCTGCGTTCCGGTTATTTCATCCTGGGTTCTGTGGTAATTAAGCAGACCGGACCGGTCAAGAACTTTTTCGACAAAACAGGACAGTTTTTCATCAGGATTGAAAGATTTGTTAAGCTCTTCGAGAACGGCACAGAATTCCGCCACACCTTCTCTGGCTTTTTTACTAAGGGACGGAATACACTCTTTCGCAGTCTCCGTCAGACTCAGGGAAGAAGAAGCTGCTTTTTCTATAATTAAATCCTGTGTTTTTTCTCCGACACCGTGAGCAGGTTTATTAACGATACGGCGGAATGCAATTTCATCCCGCGGATTTGCCGCAAGCGAAAGGAAAGCAAGCGTATCTTTAACTTCCTCCCTCTCGTAAAACTTTAAAGAACCGACAACTACATACGGAATTTTCCGATGCAGAAATTCCGTCTCAAATCCAAGTGACTGTGCGTTCGTTCTGTAAAGTATTGCCCAATCGCTGTATTTTGACGGATTCTTCGTATCATTACATGCTTTCAGAATGAGATCCGCACAAAACCGGGCTTCGGTATCCTGATCAGGAAGATATACCAGCACAGGTGTCTTACCCTGCCCGCGTTCAGCCTTAAGCGTCTTGCCAAGACGTCCTTCATTATTCCTGACAACATTATCCGCCACTTCAAGAATTTTTGCAGTTGAACGGTAATTACGCACAAGCTTAATTATTTTTGTGCCCGGAAATTTCTCCCGGAATGACAAAATATTCTTTACTTCGGCACCGCGGAACCGGTAAATTGACTGGTCGTCGTCGCCGACGACACATACATATGTGCCGGAATCTTCGTCCGCGCCGGAAAGAGACTGCAGCAGACGGAACTGCGCTACATTCGAGTCCTGATATTCGTCGACCATAATAACACGGAAGCGGTATCTCATCTGCTGCCGGATACGTTCATTCGCCTCCATAACTTCTACTGGTCTCATAATCAGATCACCAAAATCAGCGTTGCCTGTCGTATGAAGACGTTCCTGATACGCATGATACACTGCCGATAAACCGCCTGTCGGATCTATACCGGAAAGATCATCGTCCGGTCCAAGACAGTAATCTTTTGCCAGTGAAATTTTGTGTGCGGCAAGATGCGCCTGCTGTCTTGTTAAAGACGGTACAGCTTTTGTAACAAGAGTTGCCATATCGTCGTCGTCATACACCGTAAACGAACCTGCAAGACCTGCCTCGCTGGCGTATTTCCGCAAAAACCACGCTCCAAACGAATGAAACGTACGAATCTGTGCACGATATGCACGCGGTTCAAGTGCAACAGCACGCTCTGCCATCTCGGATGCAGCCTTCTTTGTAAAGGTAACCGCAAGGATCGCAGATGGATCAATATGTTTATTGCTGATAAGGTATGCAATTTTTGTTGTTATAACACGGGTTTTTCCGGAGCCTGCCCCCGCAAGAATGAGCAGCGGAGATCCTTCATGTATGACAGCTTCTTTTTGTTCAGGGTTAAGCATATCAAGATACGACGGTAGAAGGACATCCTCAGCCATTTCCTACTGGCCTTCCTGTTCCTGCTCCGGTGCGTACTGCAGTGAAGATTTGTTCAGCTTGTTATTAACCGGCAGATCAGAAACAAAATGAGCGTCAATATCCACTTCACTTGACGAGTCGGCATATACACGAATTACATGTCCCGGCTGCACCGCTGTTCTCTGCGTTTCATCGTCGATGTCGTAGCGAATTACAATAGAGCCATCAACTTCAGGAGCCTGAAACCATGCCCGTCCGATTGCAAGGCCTTCTTCCTCACCTTTTATAAGTTCCTCAACAAGTACGTTAAATTCTTTCCCACACCGTGCGGCAAGACATTCCTTTGTAATTCCTGATTGAATAGTTTCAAGAACCTGCGCACGTTCTTTTGCAGTTTTCTGTGTAACACGTTCTTTCATAGTATAGGCAGGCGTATTTTCTTCGCGGCTGTACGGGAAACATCCTGACCAGTCACTCCGTATTGTTCTGAGAAATTGCTGAGTATTTTCTGCAGCTTCGCAGTTTTCTCCGGGGAACCCTGTTAAAAACGTTGTGCGGAGTGCCATATGGGGAAACGCAGCACGGATATCATGTACAAGTCTTTGATATTCACCTCCGGAACCTTTTCTGTTCATCAAATGAATAAGTCTGTCGTCTCCGGATTGAAATGGAATGTCAAAATACGGAAGAAGGCGCGTATCGTGCTGCATAACGGGAAGAATATCACGATTAAAATGGTCCGGATGAATGTAAAGCAGGCGTACAACAAATTCACCCTTTATCGAAGAAATCCGTTCAAGAAGCAGCGAGAGCGCTGACTTTTTTTCTGTACCGCAGTTAACACCGTTTTCATCGATATACGGCAGCATAAATCGTCCGTTTCCGAATACATCGTCATTGTCTCCTGTTCCATATGCAGCAAGATCCTGACCGATAAGATTTATTTCGTATACTCCATTATCAGTCAGTTCCTGTATTTCATTAACGATGTTGTCTGCACTGCGGCTCCGCAATTTTCCGCGGATCAGAGGAATAGCACAGAATGAACAAAAATTATTACATCCCTCTGTAATTTTCACATAAGCCGAACCGCGGTATGACAACATCATAGTCCTGCCGCCACAGCAGATTTCTTTCTGTTCAGGCAGAAGAATAGGACGTTTTCCTGCCGAGAGCTGTTCAATGACTGCATCTATTCTTGAAATATCACCATTTCCGAAAAACCCATCTGCTTCTGTAAGAGAATCTTTCAGAATATCAGCATAACGCTCTGCAAGACATCCTGTTAATAATATCTTTGCATCAGGATAATGCTGCTTTGCCGCAATGACTGCATTGATGGATTCTTTTTTAGCCGATTCTATAAAACCGCATGAATTAATAATAATAATGTCAGCCTTAGACGGATCAAAAGTCTGTTCCATACCCTTGTTTGAAAGGCGGGAAATAATTAACTCTCCGTCAACCTGATTTTTCGCACATCCGTGCTGATCAATAAAAAATTTAGTCAAGTTCTACAACCACCAGCTTATATGTACCGTCAAGATCCTTTACCCACTTTATATCTTCTACAAGGACCTGTCCTGCTTTTCCTATATCAAGATCAAAATTTTTTGTATCTGCTATAATTGAAAATTTAACCGTGTTACAATTAGACATCCATAAACGGGATCCGTTATTTGCAGTCATAGTGACAACATCACCATTAGTAAAATAATTTTCTTCTGAAGCTTTATGATCTATTTTATAGCGGAATTCACACGGACCGCGGAACGTTGCATTCACCGTAAACGGATAAGCTCTGGTATCCTGCAGAATAACCTGCTGTTTATGCTTTTGTACCGAAGAACCATTATCTGCAGGGACATCCGGCACTGCAACTGTCTCCTCCTGAAGTGCATCGGCACTTTTTTGCTTCAAAAGAAGCCGGACTTCAGCTCCACGGGAATCTTCTGTTGATGAAATATCAGAAACATACACAATAATATCAGGCTGTGCATCTCCGTCAATATCAAGTTCCGCTTCTTCTGATAAATCCGTATAAAGTTTTCCCACTGGTGTATCCAATCCAAAAGCAGAAACAGTGTCGCTTACAGTAAGAACTATTTTACCTTTTGCAGAAGGAATTATGATCTGATCACCACGATACAATCTGCCTTCAAATGGTTTGTCACTTAATTCGTATTTTTTTGCAGTCACACCTTTTTCAACAACAACATCTCCATCCGTCTTTGAAGGTTTTCGAATAAAAATTAAAATGATAACAATAATACCTGCTGCCACAACAGCACATAACAAACCTCTCATCAGCAACCTTAAAAACGAAGGTTTCTGTTTCAGAAGCAAACCTTCCGGAACCGGAGATTCCTGAATCACTTTATTACGATACAATGAAAGCACCGTTTCGGGATTAATTCCCAGATACTCTGCATAGTTGCGGAGAAATCCGATCATATACGGTTCTCCCGGAAATACACCTGCATCTTCTTCTTCGAGTCCTTTGATATATTCCGGAGTAATTGACGTTTCACGGGAGACTGTATTTATATCGAGATTTTTATCTTCGCGAGCCTTTTTCAGAATTGTACCGTAACTATTCATAATCAGTAAGCCTCTGTGTCAATTGGAAAGTAAAAAATTATTATAATTATTAGCTGATGACGGAGGATCATAAATAAACCGCTGGTCAGAAATATTCTGATTAAGTTTATAATTTGAAAAATTGAAAATAAATTCATCTCCCCGCGGAGTAACAGCATCTACGCGGCGAATCAATTTTGTTTCTGCATTTATTGCAAGCTTTATTGAACGAAATGCTTCGGCTGTATTACGTCGGTTAAGAATCAGCTTTATAACTTTTTCATCAGATGTATCGTCAAGAGGGACAGGATCCTGACCGGTTTCATACGCAACCGTATAATATCTGCTCATCAGTGACAGCCCCTGCGGAGTCGCGAGAGAAGCTCCTCCTGCACCTCCGTTGTCCGATTGCACTGACTGCTGAAGAACAGCAGACGATTCCGGCAGATAAATTGTAAGCATGTCGCCATTAAACAGAATTACCTGATCTGCAGGATCAGAAAAATCAAGCCGGAGTAAATCAGGACGTTTAAAAGACACCTTTGCGGTCATCTGCTGTTTACTGACGGACAAATCCATATCTGCTTCGTAATCTTTTATGGTTCCGTAATATTCAGAAACTGTTTTAAAATACGCACTTGCAGTTGTAATAGACTGTGCAGATACAGAGCTGCAGATCATTAAAACAAAAAAAAGAGCTGCATGCAGAATACGATTTTTTCTATTAAACATGCAACCATTTTAGTAGAGATATATCGTCACGTCAAGTAATGATCAGTTTGACTCAGGTTCTCCCCCCGTTTCCGGCTTTTCAGTTCCCTCCGGAAGCGCTTTTTGATCAGTTGATGCAGTAGCTTCAAGTTCCCTGCAGTGATCTTCTGCTTTTATAATCTCATTAAATTCTTTTCCATCCATCGTTTCCTTCTCAAGAAGGCGTTTAGCTATATATTCAAGAAGTTCCCTGTGTTTTTTAAGCAGAGCAAGAACCACTTCATAACGACCTGACATCATACGTGCTATTTCTTCATCAATATACTGCTGAGTGGTTTCAGAATACTCGCGGACAAGCTGCGGCTCCCCGCTGTTATATCCCTGACCCGATTTCCCAAGTGTCATATTTTTGAAACGCTCGCTCATACCGTAATCTGTAATCATTCTTCTTATTGTATCGGTTGCACGCTGAATATCATTTGCAGCTCCCGTAGAAATTTCGTTGAAAATAATCTGTTCTGCTGCACGCCCTCCAAGCATAACGTCCACTTCATTAATGAGTTTTCTTTCACTCTTGAGGTACGTATCGTCTTCGGGTAACTGCATAGTATATCCAAGTGCACCCATACCACGCGGTATAATCGTTATTTTATGCACCGGATCGCTGCCCGGAGTAAATGCAGCAACAAGCGCGTGTCCTGTTTCATGATATGCAACAATACGGCGTTCATCTTCTTTAACAACCCTCGTCTTTTTCTGCAGTCCGACAATTGTCTTTTCTACAGCTTCATCAAAGTCCGGCATAGTAACTTTTTTGCGTCCGCCGCGGACGGCGAGCAGAGCTGCCTCGTTTACAATATTCGCAAGATCCGCACCGCTGAATCCCGCTGTCGAATGTGCAATTGCCCCGAAATCAACATCATTATCAAGCTTCACGTTCTTTGCATGAATGCGAAGAATAGCCTCCCGCCCTTTTACATCAGGACGGTCAACAACAACCTGCCGGTCAAAACGCCCGGGGCGGAGAAGCGCCGGATCAAGAATATCAGGACGGTTAGTCGCAGCAAGCACAATAAGCCCCTTTTCGTTGTCGAATCCATCCATTTCTACGAGCAGCTGATTCAAGGTCTGCTCGCGCTCATCATTTCCGCCAAGATTACTCGTACGGCTCTTACCGATCGCATCAATTTCGTCAATAAATATAATGCACGGGGCTTTCTCGCGTGCAGTCCGGAATAAATCGCGGACGCGGCTTGCGCCCACGCCTACAAACATTTCAACAAAATCCGACCCGCTGATACGGAAGAATGGTACACCTGCTTCACCGGCAACAGCGCGGGCAAGGAGTGTTTTTCCCGTTCCCGGAGGTCCAACAAGCAGAACGCCCTTCGGAATTTTGCCGCCGATTTCCGTATATTTTTTCGGCTGCCTTAAAAAATCCACAACCTCGACAAGTTCTTCCTTTGCTTCATCGACACCGGCAACATCGACGAACCGGGTCTTTACATTACCTTCATCCACCGCCTTAGCGCGTGACTGTCCGGCATTGAAAATGCTTCCCATGCCGCCACCCATGCCGCCGCCCATTTTACGGAAGATAAGAAAATACATAAGAAAAATAAGTGCAAACGGAATAATTATATTAATAAGTATTTGAACTATATAATTATTCTGTTTTACAACGAATTTATACTCTACACCTTTTTCATTGAGCAGATCAATAAAGCCGGGCATAAGCACACCGACAGTTTTGTATTCCGCACGGTTTTTTGACTGTGCAGAAAAGAGCATATATCCCTTTGCATTTTTATCAGGCGAAACAGCCTGTTCAGGCCCATAGCCAACAAAATACGTATCACCAAGTTCTACTGAAACAATTTTTCCATTCTCAATAAGCTGACGGAATTCCGAAAAATCGACGAGATCTTCCGGTTTTGACATAAAAAAAACATTTATCAGAGCAAGAACAGCAAGAATGACAAGCATTATTCCCCAAAACGGAAAATGGGGTTTGTTATCATTATTTGGTTCCTTTTTTTTCTTTCCATCATCTTCTTCCGGACCTGCAAATTTAAAAAAATTATACGGATCCCTGTCATCAGGAGTATCTTTTTTCTTATCGTTAATCTCGTCGCTCATCAAAAACCTCTGTTAAAAATATACGCTTTATTGAATGATTTGTCGACATAAAAAACCGAAGTAAAAAGGGCTTTTTATGTAAAGTTTTTATTATGTGCTCCGATAATATATGTGGATATCTGTTTTTCGCAAATTTAATTTACATGATACAGTACGGGAGGCTGAGAATGGGACTTAATCAGGCATATAATGCATATAAGAGTACAAACGTACGTACAGCAAGCCAGGGGCATCTTGTGGTTTTGTTATATGAAGAGGCTGTCCGTCAGCTGACTACAGCTTCAGGTTTGTTTGAAACAGATGAAACAATCTCTGCACAGCATATTGAGCTATTTAACAAGTGTCTGCAGAAATCGCAGGCTATAATTACAGAACTGCAGGTTTCACTTAATATGGAAAAAGGCGGCGAAATAGCACGCAATCTTATGTCTTTATATGTCTATTTCAACAATGAACTGATGTCTGCAAATATAAATCACAATAAAGAAAAAGTTGATTTTATACTTACTATGATGAAACAGCTCACTGATTCGTGGCGGCAGGTTGCAAGCAGTACTGCCAACGCACCAGCTGCAGCTGTTCCGAATGTTCTCAATATAGAGGGATAAATCTTTATGGAAGAATTAACCAGTCAGGAAGTCGATGAACGTGTTGCTGTTCTTAAACGTTTTCGCGTACTGCTCGTGCAGCAGCGTAATAAATTCCGCGAATATCTTACGGTTCTTGAAAAGCAGCAGGAGTCCATCACGTCGGAGGATACAGAGTCTCTGCTTGCTCATACAGAACTTGAACAGCAGGTTATTGCAGGCATTGCGAACATTCAGAAAGTAATTGTTCCGATGTCTGAAATGTATTCAAATATAAATAAACCTTCATTACTGAAGGAGAACGACTCGATTGAAGCGATTCAAACAGATTTGACGAATCTCAAATCACAAATACTTACACAAAATGAAAAAAACAGAGAATTACTCCGGACTCATATGACCCAGATACGTTCTCAAATACAGCAGTTTACCAATCCGTATAAAGGAAAACGAAGCATATATGCACAGAAAAATGCAGTCGGCAAACTAGTCGAAGTACAGGCATAATCTGATTGCCATCATTGCTGCTTATACAAAAAACAAAATCATCGGGAAAGACGGACACATTCCATGGAAACTTGTTCACGAGCAGGAACGGTTCCGTAAGCTTACAACGGGGAATGTCGTCATCATGGGACGCAGAACATATGAATCTATCGGAAAACGGCTTCCAAACCGCATGACGATTGTCCTTTCAAATACAAAGAAATTTACTGACTACTGCAACCTTCATACGGCACACAGTCTTACAGAAGCACTCAAATATGCCGCCGGTCATGCAGATCTCAGTGACGTTTTTATTGCCGGAGGGGCAGAAGTATACGAAGAAGCAGTTCCCCTCTGCAGTATAATGTATATCACAGAAATAGACACTTATATAGACGGAGATGTCCGCTTTCCTGACTTCAATCCTTCTCACTTTAAAAAAACAGTCGAAAGTAAAATAGTAACTGATCTGATTCCGTATAAATATGTAACGTTTACACGAACGGGTGATCAACACTGATAATACAGCTGCATTCCGGACGGACATTCTTTATACGTGATGAAAGTGTATTACATAATTCTTCGTCACTCATCAGACATGAATGAGGTTTTACAATATCAAAAATGACGTTTGTATGGGTAGGCCCAGGAACTAAACGCAGATCGTGTACAGTAATTCCGGGATTAATTGACGAAACTTCTGCTGAAACAAATTTCCACATCCTTTCTACCTCATCGTTTTTTAAATCGATCGGATCCATGTGAATTGTTACTGCACAGTTAAACCGTTTTGCAATATCCCGTTCCGCATTGTCTATTACTTCATGCAGTTCAAAAATATTTATGTCGCCGGGGACTTCTGCATGAAGTGAAATCATAACACGTCCCGGGCCATAATCGTGCACAACAAGATCGTGAATTCCGTGAATCGGTTCATGATTCATGGTTTCTTCTTCTATTTCTTTCACAAATTCCTGAGTAGGAGGTACCCCAAGCAGCGGGTTTATCGTCTCTTTTGCAGCCGACAGACCGCTTATAACGATAAACACCGCAACAATTATGCCTGCTATGCCGTCGAGCGGAAGCGACATTTTGATAAAGTGCGCGGCTGTTATAGAGGCAAGAACCACGAAAGTAGAAATCGTATCGCTCAGACTGTCCCTGGCAATTGCATCCATTGCAGCAGACTTTATCTTTTTTGATATGCGGTGGTTGTACAGGTACATATAAAATTTTGCCAGGATAGATATGACAAGCACTATAACCGGAAGCAGCCCCGTTTCGACAGGTACCGGGTGAATAACCGCCGCAATGGAAGATTTTAAAAGTTCAACTCCCGCAAGAATAATAAGAAATGAAACTATCAGCCCGGATATATATTCAAGCCGCCCGTGCCCGAACGGATGTCCGGCGTCAGGCTGTTTAAAAGAAAGTTTAAATCCGAGAATTGTGATAATTGACGATCCTGCATCAGACAAATTATTGAACGCGTCTGCGGTAACCGCCACAGACTTTGCAATAATGCCCGCAAAAAGCTTGAATGCAAAAAGCAGAATATTGATAAAAATGCCGGATATACCGCAGATGACACCGTATTTCTCCCGGACAGCAGGATTTTCCGTGTCATCCGGATTGTGTATGAATAATTTCACCAGAAAACTGATCATACGTCAAACATAGCATGTTTCAGGAATAACGTTAAGGAGAAATGGTAAAAAGTACATCCGGACACTTATCATTTACGGATTCCCCAGTAATCCCGACGCCGGAGAAGTAAAGAAGATTAACCTGACTATCCAGCTTACCTTCAATCTGATATGTAAAAACAGATTCTTATTTTATAAAAAGTTCACCAAGCCCGACAAAAAGCGGTACGGTAACTATGCATAAAACTGACGTGACAGATACAATAAGGCTCGTATATGATGCATCCTTTTTGAATATACATGCAAATGTAGAAGCACTCATACCGATAGGACAAAGGCTGGCGATATATACAACAAAAAGTATTTCACGTAAATCTTCCACTGACGAAAAGAGACGGTACACCGCGTATAAAAATGCCAGAACTACAAACGAAGAAACAACAAGTCTGACGACAGACGCCTTAATAACCCGTTTCGTATACGATATACCGCCTGCGGTTTTATGAAAACCGGCAAACAGCATTCCGAGCAGAATCATTGACAGGGCTGTATTCAGTCCCGCTATAAGAGACAGCGATTCCCCGACAATTCCGGGCAGCGTAAACGGAAGACAGAACAGGACGATACCAGCCGCAACTGCAATTACGTTCGGATTCGTTACTACTTTCTTCCAGCTGATATGACCCGACATCAGATATTCTCCGTATATCCACAGATATACGTTAAAGACAACAATATACCCCATAAGATAAAATACGCCGGAAGGGCCAAACACACCGTTTATAAGCGGAATGCCGATAAAACCGCAGTTAGTAAAAACTACGCCGATACGGTCAAGTCCGTCAAGCAGCCGCCCCTGGCTGGTTCCGGAACGCATCGCCGTAGTTGCTACAAGTGTAAGAAGGAGATGTACCCCGATAGATATAATTATCACAAAAAGGAGACGTTTCATTTTTTCTGCGTCGTACGCAACGTTGAATGCATTGACAATAAGACAGGGATTTACCAAAAAAAGCAGTATTCTGCTCAGAAATTCGGATTCTGCCCCGCAGAATCTGTTTCTACGGGAAAAAATAAATGACAGAACAGCTATCATCATCATAATTAAAAGCTGTTTCAAAACAAGAAAATACATGCATCAGATTATATCAGGAACAACACATGGTTGTCATCATTATCGCTGTATGCTGCTGTCGTGTATACGGACTGCCAGCTTTTCACCGGAGAGTATACGTACAAGCTCCATAGCAAACTGTTCTGCACATCCTGGCCCGCGGCCGGTAACAATAGTACCGTCGGTGATAAACGGTATCCCCCGGACAAGCGTACTTTCCTTCATACATTCCATCATTCTGCTGGGACCGCCGCAATATTCACTTAAACCATCCTCCATTCCGGGATAACACGTATATTTATGCCCTGCCAGGATACCGGTCTTAGCAAGTACAACAGCGGGTGCTGCACAAATTGCAGAAACAAGCTTTCCTGCATCGAAACATTTCACAATTAACTGAAGAACTCTTTCATCAGCGCCTATATTTGCCGCACCAGGCATACCTCCCGGTACGAATATACAATCAGGAAGTCCACTGCCGGAACTGCGTAAATATTCTTCAAGCCCGCAGTCCGCACGAACGGTTATACCATGCGCACCGGTCGGCATATCAGGAGCTTTCATAGTCACAACAGGAACCGCAACCATAGAAACATCGGCTTCCGCGCGGCGCAGGTAATCAACGACTGTAAGAGCTTCTATTTCTTCAAACCCGTCGGCTAAAAATACAAGAACTTTTGTCATACATATATCATACAGGTATTATCAAAAAACAGAAAGAAAAAAATGAGACTTGTCAGTTTCACTCATTCTGTATAAAATAGAGAAATCTATGAAAAATGTTATAATCATCGACGCATCTCCTCTTTTCCGCGAATTTCTTAAAGATAAGTTATCGACTGAAAAAGTTGCTGTTTCTATTGCGCAGGGAAAACGGGATGCATTTACAAAGATGATTTCAACACTTCCGGATCTTGTCATTCTTGATGTACAAAACAGTTTTGAAGATTTGCTTGAATTTCTTGAAAAAAAATATAACGATCCTAATGCATCCAGAATACCAATTATAGCTGCAGGACCTCTCGTCGAGCGTTCAAAAATAGCAGTACTTGTACAATTCGGCGTCATTAAATATTTTACAAAACCTATTAAATTTGACATACTTTTTGAATCAATCGGACAAGTTCTCAAGCTCTCCTTTTCAATGGATGTTACTCCGTGCGTGCTCGACATACACCGGAACGGAAATATTATTTTCATAGAAGTTGCACAGGGACTAAACCGCGAAAAACTTGCCCTTCTCAAATACAAACTTGCAGAAATGATAGAAAACGAAGATATGGAGTATCCGAAGATACTTCTCATGTTGACCAATCTTGATCTTACGTTTGTCGATGGCTCTAATCTTGAACTGCTCCTCGATAACATACTTGCAAATCCGAAGATACAGAATAAAAATGTAAAGGTTTTATCGTTCAATTCATTCATACGGGAACTTATAAGCGGACATCCACGGTACAACGGAATTGAAGTTGCAACAAATCTTTCAAACATACTGAATTCGCTTGTTGACAGTAGTACTTTTTCAAGTATGTCTGATCTTATTACTGACAAAATCCTAACTCCTGACGGAGAACAGATGCAGGGATCAATAGAAACACGTTTTTATTCCGATACAGGAGTTATGCAGGACGATGATGTTGAAGGAAACGTTCTCCGTATAGCATTAGTTGATGACGATATGGTAATTCTTAAGATTCTGGAAAACTCATTCAAATCTATCGGTGCCTCCTGCGATTTGTACAACGACAGCACGGAATTTGTCACAGGTTTCAATAAGCATAAATATGATCTCGTTATCCTCGACATCTTTATGCCGGGTATCTCCGGTTTTGACATTCTCCGCCGGCTTCAGGAATCAAAAACTGACGTACCAATCATTATTTACTCCCAGGCAACACAAAAAGAAGCTGTTGTTCAGGCTCTGAGTCTTGGCGCAAAACGTTATTTAGTAAAACCACAGAAACCGGAAGTAATTATTCAAAAATCAATAGAACTACTTCATGGGAAAATCTAACATTGATTCTAATCAGAGGCTTAATTTTCTCGCAAATACTGTTCACGAAATACGTACTCCTGTTCAAACAATCACGGGAACACTGGAACTTCTTTCTGACACAAAACTGAACAATGAACAGCAGGAATATGTACGACAGATTAAATTCAGTACAAACGTTCTGCTCGCTCTTGTAAATGATATTCTTGATTTTACAAAAATAAAATCCCATGAATTCACACTTGAATCAATACCATACGATATTGCAACGGTAACGGAACGTGTTGTCGATTTTGTAAGTGTTGAAGCATTCAGCAAAGGACTGGAGCTTGTTACCGATATTGATTATACATTGCCGCCGCTTGTCATGGGAGATCCGACCCGAGTACAGCAAATTCTTCTCAATATAATAAAAAACGCGGTAAAATTTACAAAAAAAGGGTATATCCATCTGGAACTATCGAGGGCTGATGAAAATACAATGTTATTTGAAATAACTGATACAGGTATTGGTATTCCTGAAAATAAAAGGGAAATGCTTTTCACCGATTTTTATCAGGCAGATACATCTATCACCCGCAGATACGGAGGAACAGGACTTGGACTTTCAATATGTAAAGGACTTGTTACTGCAATGCATGGACAAATCGGAGTAAAATCCAATCCGTACGGCGGGTCAATCTTTTGGTTTACGCTGCCGCTGAGCGAATCTCCGAATCCGCCTGCCGAAAACAGTATCTCACATATCCCGCATGACTCCCGTATTCTTGTTGTCGACGACAGCATGCTCGCAATGAAAAGCATGAAAAGAAAACTTGAATCGCTTGGTTTCACAAACATTCTTAATACAGACAATGCCGAAAACGCAAAACTTATAATGAAATATTCAGCAAGGCTCGGTAAGCCTGTAAAAATCGTATTTGTCGACATGGCAATGCCGAAAGTTGACGGATGGCATTTTGCGTGGGAAATCAAGGAAGATCCTGAAATAAATGACTCAAAGTTATATCTTCTTGTTCCTGAAGGCCAAATGGGAGCAGAAGCAAAAATGAAGCTGATAAATCTTTTTAACGGATATTTGTATAAACCTGTAAAACGTCAATTTCTCTTAATGCTGCTCCAGGAATCGTATGATACACCACTCGACCTCGAAACAGTAGATTCCATAAATAATGAAGCAACTCCTGGAACGGAAGTTCTGAATGAAGACGACACGACTCTTGCCCGAGGCTTGAATATTCTTGTTGCAGAGGATCATCCGCTGAACAGAAAACTCCTCGTTACCTTTCTACGTGCATATGGAGCAGAAGTATTCGAATCCGAAGACGGACAGGAAGCGGTTGACTGTATTTCAAAAAAACCTGAAATTGACATCATTTTTATGGATATACAGATGCCGGTTATGAACGGGACTGATGCTGCAAAACAAATCCGGCTTCAGAATTTTTCAGGAATTATTATAGCCTGCACCGCAAATAATGACGAAGATGATTTCGAAGAATACAGAAAGATTGGTATGAACGATATTCTTGTAAAACCGTTTAAACGGGCAAGTGTTAAAGCAATTCTTGAAAAATGGAAAACGGTCATAGAGCTGCCGGAAGCAAGAGATATTGCAATTCTTGACAGCCGGACAGCCTTAATAAATGAGTCATGGGATCAAAAAGATTTCGAAGATACTATCAATAATGACATTGCGCTCGGATACCAGCTCATTAACGATTACAAAAATCAGACAGTCACGATGCTCCAGCACATAGAGAAAGCAGTTAAACGCAGGGACTTTGATCAACTTAGAAACATCGGTCATAAACTTAAAGGAAGCTCTGCTGCAATTTCTGCAAATTCGCTTGCAAAATACGGAGAATTAATAAACGAACAGGCGGGACAGGCCGATATTGAAGGTATAATAAAAAGTCTTTCGGCATTCAAAGATGAATTCACATGCTTTGAATTAAGTTCTGATAAATGGAAGAAAGAGAAACATGAATATGCAAAAAATTCTGAAAACTAATTACCACACGCATACAACATTCTGCGACGGCAGCGAAAGTGCAGAAGACATGGCTAAGTCCGCATTATCTAAAGGCTTTGATATTCTTGGTTTTTCCGGACACAGCATGTACCCCTTCGCATCAGCATGGCATATTGCCCCCCGCAGCTTCGATAAGTATGTTGAGGTCATTCAAAATATAAAAACAGAATATGACGGACGTATGCAGGTGCTCTGTGGATTTGAGGCTGATTATGTACCCGGATTTACTATCCCGCGTATGAGTGATTATACGCAGTTCAAACCCGATTACCTTATCGGTTCAGTTCATTACATTGTAAATGAAAATGGAAATTTCTGTGCCGATGATAATGCTGAGAATCTGCAGAAAGGTATAAAAAAACTTTTCAACGGGAATATAAAGGAAGCAGTCTGTACTTATTTTGCACTTCAGCGTGAGATGCTGCAAAAAGGAGATTTTGCAATATGGGGACATCCTGATGTAATCCGTAAACAGAACTGGAAACTGAATCTTTTTAACGAAGAAGAAAGCTGGTACCGAAGCGAATTGATTGCAACAGCGAATTCTGCGAAACATTCAAATGTAATTGCAGAAATAAACACAGGAGCGATTGCAAGAGGTACTATGGATGACGTTTATCCGTCCGCAGATTTTCTTGCCATACTCCACGATACAGGCATTCCTGTTATGATAAATTCAGATGCTCATAGAAGCCAGGATCTTGACTGTGCATTCGACAGAGCGGCTGCGGCTGCAAAAAAGGCCGGCTACGTTGAAACAATGTTTATCGATGGCGGCACCATTAAAAGTCAAAAGCTTTAATCTGTACTTACCGGTGTTTTCGCTCTTCTGCAGAAGCACAATTCACACACATAAGTGCATACGGCAGCGCTTTCAGACGCTGAACGGGTATTTCTTTACCACATTTAATGCACAGGCCGTATTTTCCCTGCTGAATCCGGTCCAGAGCACTGTCGATGAGCTGCAGACGGGTGGCATCCTGAGAACCTAAAGAATCAAGCAGCGTACGGTCTATCGCATCTGAAGCAACATCAATTACATCACCCGCCTCTGCAGACTTTACAAGTTTTTTCATATCATCGCTTTGCCCTGCCAGTGACTCAAGAATCACCTTGCGCTGTGCAAGCAGATCTTTTTTTGTAGTTTCGATAAATTTCTTATCCATAAGTTGGTACTCCCGTTTTCACCTGTGTTGACAAGTACATAAGTTTTGTACATACTAA
>JALNVF010000064.1 GCA_023231445.1 Treponema sp.
GAAAAGCAGCAGGCATATATGCAGACTATTGCATTAAAAGCCGTGAAAATGAATGACTTGATTGACCGCCTGTTTGAATATGTAAAGCTTGAGAGTGTTGACAATGTTCTGCACAGGGAGAATGCCAGTCTTTCCGAATTGCTCCGCGAATGTGTCGGTGCGGTTTTCAGTGAATTTGAGAACAAAAAAATGAATGTCACTATTGAAATACCCGACAAAGACATTATTCAGTCGGTTGACAGTCTTGAAATAAGCCGTGTATTCACCAATCTGCTTGAAAATGTCATAAAGCATAATCCTTCCGGTACGAAAATTCTTATTAAGCTCGACAGTCAGGGAACGGTCACCGTCGCAGATACGGGCAGTATCATTCCCGACGATGTAGCGCAGCGTCTTTTTACTCCGTTTACATCAGGAGATAATTCACGTATGTCATGCAACGGCAGCGGACTCGGGCTTGCGCTTTCGTATAAAATAATGAAACGGCACGACGGTATGCTTCTGTATACCCCGTCATATCCGGGATACACAAAAGCTTTTTCAGCTGTATTTTCACAATCATAAGGTTCCGGAAAGCATCTTTTTATTCTGGGGAAAGAATGCCCCTGTATGATTCATTTGTTCAAATATGAATTGAGCAATCTATTATACAGGGGTTTTTATGCATGGAAAAATACAGATTGCAGTCGTACTGCTTGTTTTCGGTACTGTCAGCACTCTCTGCGCACAGGAAGCTTTACCGTCTTCTCCTGATTCGCCCGTGGATTTATCCATTGAAAAGGCCGTGAGTTCAGCCTTAGCTGAAAACAACACGATACTCCGCCAGAGGATTACGCTTTCTGCTGCAAAACGGAGAGCGGCTTTTTCGTGGAACAGTATAAGTCCGTCTCTGTCACTTTCCGGCGGAGGAACAATCCCTGATGGAAAAGCTGTCACCGACAGTACTATCTCCATGGAAGGGAAAATAAGCGTCTTACTTATGCCGGATATAGCATTTTCCGTACAAAAAGCGTGGCGCGATTATGAGGCGGAAAAGATATCGTATGATACAACCATCCTTTCTATAGAAGGAAATGTCCGTTCCGCCTATCTTACGCTGCTGTATGAGCAGGAAAATATCCGTCTCCAGAACCGGAATCTGGAGACGGCCCGGAGTCAGTATGAACAAAACCTTCAGAGATATCAGCTGGGCAGTGTGTCCGAACTTGATATGCTTTCAAGCAGAGTTACCTGGGAACGGCTGAAACCCCGGGTTCAGGAAGCGTCCGTCACCTATGATGCAGACAAAGCGCTTTTCCTTCAGCTTATAGGCCTTGACCAGCATACCGACGTCCGTCTTCAGGGAGCGCTTTCATCGTATGCAGAGCAGTACAGCGGTTTTACTTCCGAAAAAAACATGAATAAGATTACGGCAATCCTTTCCGGAGAAACAGCACCGTCGATTCTGGCTGCGGCAAAAAAACTGGAGGCTGCGAAAACCGCCCTTACAAAATCGCGTTTGAATGCATACGGACCTTCGGTGACTGCTGCCTGGTCGTATGCTCCGGCTATAGTGCATACGGGTGCCTCAAAGTCCGTTCAGGACACAGGGAGCCTTTCGCTGGGAGTGTCAGTGCCACTGGACAGCTGGCTGCCCTGGTCTGCAGGAAGGGAGACTGTTTCATCTGCTAAAGATACGGCAGCGGATTTGGAGCTGACACTTGAGGAAGCACGTGATTCAGTACAGATACAGGCGGCAAACTGCATACGCCGGATTAGTCAGAAAGAGAAAAGCATACAGTTTCAGAACACAAATATAAAACTTGCAGAACAGTCATATCGTATGGCTCTTGATGCGTATTTAAAAGGAAGCAAGGATCTGCTTTCTTTACAGAATGCGTCAAATACGCTGCTAGAGGCGGAAGTGACGCTTGAATCCGATATGCTTGACTATGTAAAAACGTGCATTGAATTGGAACAGCTGCTTGGTATTCCGTACGGAACACTGAGCGAATAAAACAGGAGATTTGTATGACAGGTAAAGTGAATTGTATGGAAATTTTATTTTTGAGCATATCGATGGTATGCACAGCCGTACTTATATCATGCGGCACGGCTGCGGAAAAAAAACTCGAAGAAGAGACTGCCGTCACGGTAAGGACAGAAGTACTTGTCCGTAGTTCAATGCATACCTACATTGAAACAGACGGCAGCGTAGAAGCGGAGAATTCCGTAAAAGTATACCCGGACATTGCAGGCAGGATAACGGAAAGCCTGACGGACCTTGGCTCATCCGTAAAAAAGGGTGATATACTCGCGTATGTCGATCCTTCAACCCCCGGAACAAAATATGAACTGAGCCGGGTAACAGCTCCTATAGCCGGCAGCATTCTTTCCGTTCCGCTGCCCGCTGGCAGCGCAGTTACACAGCAGACAGCTGTTACGACAATCGGCAATCTCTCCAGCCTGCGCATAAAATCATTTATTCCCGAACGTTTCGTTGCGCAGTTGAAAACCGGACTGCCTGCGGACGTAACGCTTGAAGCGTATCCGGGGATAACCTTTAAAGCCGCGGTTCGGCGTATATCGCCCGTCGTGGATGAATTAAGCAGAACAAAGGAAATTATACTTGCCTTTACCGTTCCCGACAACCGCGTCAATTCGGGAATGTTTGCTGATGTAAAACTCTTTCTTCAAACGTATGCGGATACGCTTTCAGTCCCGGATACGGCTCTCGTCGTCCGTAACGGACGGACTGTTGTATATACGGCTGAACCGGATGCTAAAGCATCTGAACATGAAGTTACTACCGGCATCTCGGTTGACGGCCGGACGCAGATTGTTTCCGGCCTGAAGGAAGGAGCTAAAGTCATTATCGAAGGCCAGTCAACACTTCTTAACGGAAGCATGATTCAGGACATAGGCAGCACGGGAGTTGAAAAGAAATGAATATAACCAGAAAAACAATGTCAAATCCTGTCCTCGTTCTCATTGTATTTGCCCTGCTGGGAATTATGGGGCTTTTTACATTCCGGTCGGTTCAGGTAAATCTTATGCCGGATGTAACATTTCCCTATCTCATAGTCAGTGCAACGTATACCAATGCCGGCCCGCAGTCCGTGGAAAATTCAGTTACAAAAGTGATTGAAGACGGACTTGTGAGCATTAATAATCTTAAAAAAATGACTTCAATATCTTCCGAAGGTTTCTGCACAGTCGGCCTTGAATTTTTTTACGGAACAAATCTTGACGCAGCAACGAACGAGGTCAGGGATGCTCTGGACGGTATAAAGGATTATCTTCCAAAATCGGTAAAGACCCCCAGTATCATGAAGATGAATATGGGCTCCATGCCTATTTTGAACATAGCCGTACGCGGCAACCGTTCCGAAGACGAACTCAGATATATTGCCATGAACGATATAAAAAAGGTTCTCGCACAGGCAGGCGGAGTTGCACAGGCTGTAGTCAACGGCGGACGTTCTTCTATTGTGCGCGTCGAATTATCAAGGAACAGACTTGCCGCATACGGTCTGTCCGTTTCGGACATTGCATCAACACTTGCGCTTGAGAACCTTGATTTGGGCGGCGGAAGAATTACCGAAAATAACAGAAATTTTGTCATCCGCACGACAGGCGAATACAAGTCAATAGAGGAAATTAACAATACGGTTATAAAAACAGTTAACGGGTACAACGTACGGTTAAGCGATGTGGGAAATGCCAGTATGGGGCATTCGGATACATCCCAGGTAGTATTCATTAACGGTATGCCCGGAATATACATTTCGGTTATAAAGCGTTCCGGCACAAACTCCGTAAAAGTTGCAGACGGCGTGTACGCAAAACTGGCGGAAATACAAAAGACCTTACCGTCTGATATCCATCTGGAAATTGTTTCCGATGATACGACAATGATACGTGACACACTGCACACGCTTTTTGAAAGTGCCTGGCAGGGAATTCTGCTCGCCGTATTAGTATTGTTCGTATTCCTCAAAAGTTTTAAAAGCACATTCATCATTTCCATATCCATTCCGTTTTCCATTATCATCACCATGCTTATTATGCACATGACCGGCATTACATTGAACATCATGACACTCACCGGCCTTATTCTGGGCGTTGGTATGGTTGTAGATGCTTCGATTGTAATGATTGATAATATTTACGTGTACAGGATGCGCGGTGCAAAACCCAGGGTCGCGGCAGAACTGGGGACGCAGGAAATGATTTCATCAGTCATTTCCGGCAACCTTACGACGATTGTCGTGTTCGTTCCCTTCCTTCTGTATATGAAAGATTTAGGATATGTGGGGCAGTTGTTCCAGGACATGATTTTTACGATTGTCATCGCTATCGTTTCAAGCCTGTTTGTTGCTGTTTTTCTTATACCGGTACTTGCAGGGCGCTACCTCCCGCTTACGAACCGCAGTGAAAAACCAGTCCGCAATCAATTGTTAAAAAAGCTGTATGCGCTTTTTGACAGAATATTCGATTTAATTACCGAAGGATACCACCGCGTGCTTACTGCGGCTCTTACGCATAAAAAACGGACTGTCGGTATCAGTATCGGAATACTTGTTTGTTCGTTGGCGCTCATACCTTTACTTCATATAAAGGCAATGCCCGATACAGAAAGCGAATCCGTTACATTGAAAGTCTCGCTTCCGGTCGGTTCTCCCATAGAAAAGACAACTGATGTCATCAGAAAGTTTGAATCATACGTACTGCAGGATGTTAAAGGATATACGAATGTCATAGCTTCTGCCGGTGTTGACGAAAATGAAGAAGCCGATTCCGTTTCTTATAAAGGTTCGCTGTCTGTCTTTCTGCCGTCTTCCAAAAAGCAGATAGATACGTCTTCAACAATAAAGAGAAAACTGTCGGCTCATTTTAGTGAATTTTCCGGCGTACAGTTCACATTCCTGAATAGTGGTTCAGAGTCAATGGCAGGAGCGGATCTTGATGTTGTTGTCCGCAGCAACGACTTTACGGCAGGTTCCGCGGCCGCAAAACAGGTAAAAGCTGCCATGAGTGCCTGTAAAGATGTGGGCAACATCTCTGTTGATATGGAAGAGGGCCTTCCTCAGGTGGAAATTAATATAGACCGCAGAAGGGCAGCATTGTTCGGTATAAGCATCGATGCAGCCGCGAGGGAAGTATCGAACTGTATAGCCGGAATAACCGCTACCAGATACCGGACAAACGGAAACGAATATAACGTTGTCCTGATATACAAAGATTCCGATAAAAATCAGGTTATTGACCTTGATGCTGTCCGGGTACGGGGCACAAACGGGATGGTCCGCCTTTCAAATTTCGCCACGCTTGAAAGAGGGGTGGGGCCGGTTGCAGTCAGGCATGAGGACCGCATCCGTACTATTCACATAACCGGCAGCATCGTTACAAAGGAAAATGCGGGTGTCGTTGAAAATATAATAAAGAAGAACCTTGCAGCTTCATATATTATTCCTTCAGGAGTAACTGTCAGTTATGAAGGTTCATGGAAGACAATGGCAAAACAGGGAAACGTGTTTCTGCAGATTGTCATACTTGCAATACTGCTCGTATTCGGTGTTATGGCCGGGACCTACGGCAGCTTCAAGGCACCGCTTATTAATATGATGACTATACCGTTTATGCTCATCGGCGTTATTATAAGCTATGTACTTATGCGTCAGCCGGTCTCAATCATGACAATGGTCGGCCTTGTTATGCTTGTAGGCATCGTTGTCAATAACGGTATCATTCTCGTCGATTATACCAATCTGCTTATTAACCGCGGATACAAAATGAAGGATGCATGTCTTGAAGCAGGTACAAGCCGCCTGCGGCCGGTCCTTATGACGACGCTTACGACAATTCTGGGCATGCTCCCGATGAGTTTTACAACGGCCGGTTCAGCCGCACTCGTACAACCCATCGGCCTGTGCGTAGTCGGGGGCCTTACTTCAAGCACGTTCGTTACGCTCTTTTTCATACCCGTCCTGTATTCGCTTGTCATGAAAGAGAAAAAAACGGAAAAGAGCTGTATCGCGGTTGACGGTACAGGCAGCGGAAAAGAGCTGAATGTTGCAAACAATGAAAAAATGGCATACCGCTGCGAGATAATCGCCAATCAGTCAGTAGAGGATGACCTGATAGGATTACTGGAAGAACAGGTAAGCGGTATTCAATACACACTGAATGAAGGTGTCTATGGCCGGGGAACAAGGAACAGAAAACTCGGAACGACAATATGGCCGGAACTGAATTTTGCATTGTACACATATGTGCGAAGTGAGGCTCTGGAATCCGTACAGCAGGTTGTGGAAGCGGTACAGAAAAAGTTTCCGGATGAAGGCATTCAGCTGTTTGTCCTGCCGGTCAATATGTAGCAGTCATGCGGGATTCCTTTTTTTATAACAGGCCGGGTGATGAAACGTCATCCGGCCTGTGTTTTTTTCGGTATATCGAAAAGTCAAGCATAATATTCTATACCTTTTCGGTATACCGAAAAGGTTGCAGCGGCCGGTTTATGTATACGGATGCTGCTTCATTGACTTTTGTTCCTGACGGCTTTATCATGGGATAAAACATACTATGACTTTGGATTATCCCATTACATAAGGGGAGGAGGATATACAATTTCTATGGAGTTGATAAAACGGCATGCGGAACAGACGCTTGAACGTCTTGCCGGTTCCTTTCCTGCAGTACTGGTAACAGGAGCCCGTCAGACAGGCAAAACTACGCTGCTTACACATTCTCCCCTTACAGAAGAACTTGAATATATTACATTTGATGATCCTGATATGGTCAGTTCATTGCGTTCTGATCCGAAAATGTTTATGGAGCTGCATAAACCGCCTGTTATTTTTGACGAAGTTCAACGGGTGCCGGAAATTTTCCCGTATCTGAAAATGGCAATTGACCGCAACAGAAGCAGCGGTATGTACTATCTTACCGGAAGCCAGCAGTTTGACCTGATGAAAAACGTCAGTGAAAGTCTTGCCGGCAGAATAGGGATCATGCACCTGACGGGAATTTCACTGAGTGAGCGTACCGGCAGACCGGATCAGCGGCCGTTTATTCCGTCAAAGGATTTCCTTCTTTCCCGCAGAAATAGTCCCTCTTTGGGTTCCCCCGGCCGGCTCTGGCAGATAATACGGAGCGGTTCGTTTCCTTCAGTTGTGACCGGAGTGGTACAGCCGGACGACTATTACGCGTCATACGTAAAGACGTATGTTGAACGGGACGTCCGGCAGCTTACACAGGTTGCCGATGAGATGCAGTTCATTACTTTTATAACAGTGGCCGCAGCGCGTACCGGACAGCTGGTAAATTATGCGGATATGGCAAAAGAAACCGGTATCAGCGAAGTTACAGCAAAAAAATGGCTTTCAATTCTGGTGACGTCCGGACTGGTGTATCTGCTGCGTCCCTATGCAGCAAACGTTGAAAAGCGAGTCATTAAAACATCTAAGCTGTATTTTATGGATACGGGACTTGCCGCATACCTTACAAAATGGCGTACCGCCGAGGTACTTATGACAGGTGCAATGTCGGGTGCGTATTTTGAGACATTTGTCGTGTCGGAAATACTCAAGACGTTTTACAACGAAGGAATGGAGCCGCCTTTATATTTTTACCGGGATAAGGACAAGATAGAAATTGATATCTTAATAGAAGACAACGGTATACTGTATCCGGTGGAAATAAAGAAGACAGCCTCTCCTTCAAAAAAAGATGTCGGTTCATTTGTGATGCTGAACCGCATACATTCTGCGGAAGCCGGTACCGGCTGCGTTGTGTGTCCGTGTTCTTCCCTTGGAATTATTGCGCCTGAAGTCTTCAGCGTGCCGCTTGAAGCAATCTAAAAAACGCGTTTTCCACTAATTGTAAACGGCATTTTCAAGAATCTTCGCCGATATACGGTTTTATCTTTTCAAGGTAAAGAGGCCGTCTGATTAAATCGGATAGAGTTTCAATCATGTTTGAAAGTATAATGTATTATATGGAATATTTCAATCATGATTGAAATATGGAGAATATGTGGGGGAATGTAGTACCGGTTATTTCTTCAGCAGATGCAGATCTACAGCCACTTTCATTTCTTCCGGAAGTTTGAGCTGCTTAATAAACAGTGCCATATACCACGGCTCGTATGTCACGTTGTCCGCCTTTTCCACATTACCCGAACAGAGGACATATGCCTTTCTGATCTTCCATTCTTCAGACTGCATAATATGATCCAGACCCGCGTGTTTCTTATATGACGTACCGGACTTCACTTCGACCGGCAGAACAGCTCTCCCCTGCTGCAGGAGAAAATCAACTTCACCGAAGTTCTTGCGGTCAAAATAGCGGAGTTCAAAACCGTTCGCTGCAAGCTGTTCTGCAATCGTATTCTCAAGAATACTGCCCATGTTTACATCAAGATTGTCTTTCAGTATTTCATACTGGACGTTTTCTACTGAAGCAGCGCAGAGCAGTCCCGTGTCGTTCATGAAAACCTTTATGAGATTGCGCAGTTCGTTTATTTTGAGCGGCGTCTTCGGTTCCGTTACGTTGTAACAGGGGAGTACGACACCTGCATCCGACAGCCACATGAAGCTGCTTTCATACCTGTTCATCCGTGCGGAAGGATCTATGTCGGCAAGCATAAAGCGGCGGTTCTTCGTGTTCAGTTCCGACGGCAGCCGGTCAAAAATATCCCGTATCCGCTGTCTGTCCTGAACGGCATACTTTGCTATATCCTGCCGGTACAATGCAAGTATGTCGTTCTGAATCCGGACGACCTGTGCGATGTCGTGCGTGTCTACGAACCGCTGTACCGCATCGGGCATGCCGCCTGTTATGACATAATAACGGAACAGCTGCATGATTGTCTTATGTACCGCTTCGGTTACCGGTTCGCTTTTTTCAAAACAGGTGCGGAGATATGAGACTGTTTCGCTCTGCACGTTGTTTGCCGTAAGAAATTCTTCAAAATCGAGAGGAAACATTCTGAGCTGAGTCTCATAGCCCACCGGATATGAGGGTACCGGTTTATATCGTATGCCGAGCAGTGAACCCGATTCGATATAGTCGAACCGGCCGTCTTCTACAAGAAATTTGACTGCAGTCCGTGCACGGGGACACTCCTGGATTTCATCCAGAAATACGAGCGTTTTATGAGGAACAAGCTGCTGCCGGGAGAAGGCTGTAAGAGCTGTAATAATCGTATCGGCGTTTAAGTCACCTTCAAACACCGCAGATGCAGAAGGCATCGTGACGAAATTGATTTCGAGAAAGCAGGGATAATTCCGTGCGGCAAACTCCCGGACCGTAAACGTCTTTCCCGTCTGCCGTGCACCGTCGATCAGCAGCGCCTTTTTTGCACCTTCGCTTTTCCACACTGCAAGATCATGATCTATTTTACGTTCCAGCAAGGGGAAACCTCCGTTTGTAACGTTTTTCTAACTAAATATATGATTATTTGTAACGTTTTTCAAGATTTGAGGTGCTGTTTTTGTAACGTTTTTCTATTTGAACCAGTTTTCACACATAAGGCCCGGAATACCCGTGAAGCTGCTGCCGCCTGTTTCTTTTGAGCGGATGGTATCGTACGGGAATTCCGCATCGGGAGTACGGACTGCAGGATATTCCCGGAGACATGTTTCATACAACATTTTAAACGACGTATCACGCTCCGTCAGTCCCCTGATACTAAAGGATTACCAGCAGTTTTTGTGAATCCGTTCCTGTATGTTTATTTCTTTTTGAATAACTGCGGGGACATCTTTTGACGGTTTCCCGATTCCGATAAAGCACGGCATCAGATAATCTGCGGGGAAATTTAAAACTTTCCGTGCCCATTCACCTTCATCTCCCAGAGGAATACGGAGATTACATGCAAGATTCAGAGCCGTTGCCGCCAGAAAAATGTTTTCAACCGCACACCAGATTGAAGCAAATCCGTTCAAGTGTGAAAGATTCTCCGGATGCATTACATCGACCTTCAGCTTCAAAAGCGGAATAACGACACAGGATGCATCCGCCAGCATGCGGTACTGTTTCGGCACAGCATTCCTGTAGCAGCCCTGCTGACAGGAATCCGTCAGATTCCAGTTTTTTATCAATTCCTGCATGTCTTTTTCGGAGAAGCTTTCCGGTATTTTATTTATTAATTCAAGCACCGTCTTCTTATCGGTAATGACAATAAAATGCCAGTCGCGCATATGGTCGTTCGTCGGAGCTTTAAATGCTGCTCCGATGATTTTTTCTATAGTGCCGTCATCGATTTTATATTCGTCAAAATCGCGGACTGTTCTGCGTCTGTTTAAAGTTTCAAAAAAATCCATGTCTCTGCTCCTTTTTTGGTATCATTGTTGAGTAAAATTGATTTATTCGTTTTACTGTTTTCCGGTCTTCAGTTTGCCAATATATATAATCCTCCATTTTACATATTGAAAATATGTAAATATTTATATACATTGTCAATAAATATTATCATAAATGCAATAAAAAACAATAATTTTATCCAATTTTATATAATACTCTCAGCTATATCTATAATTATTCGGGCAGGTTTAAGATCCAATTTTCTAATGGGAACCTCTAAAAATGCGATGTTTTAAGTCGTGATATTACAACGACTTAAAACTCGACGGCACCTCTAAAACGTCACTAAAAGTGAGTTTTTAGAGGTGCCCTAATTTCAATCCGGGTATTCGTTCAAACTCTGCTGTATTATTTGTTACCAATATTAAATTTCCTGTTAATGCCTGCGCTGCTGTCTGCATATCATAATGTATTTGCTCTGGTTCAAGTGTCTTAATGCGTAATGTGTCCAACATTCACTTAACCCGCAACTTTGTCCGGCGGAGTAAGTTGGCGCACTTTCTGCGTATGGAGCGCAGCGATAGTAGAAAGTGCGCCAACAATTTATCGGCGTTGAACTGGTTGTCAGGTTTATTTTAATACCTCAATAATTCCTTCAGGATTGATTATTTTACCCAGACTGAATTCTTTACTATCCTTATAGATTGTAATTGTCTTTCCTGTTTCCAATGCTGCCTTCCAGAATATGTCTGGCGTTACACTTGGATACACTTGACATGCAAGTGCATAGATGCCGGCAATATAGGGGACAGCCCAGCTTAGTCCACCTTCTGAATCAAAGGTGTAATCTGAAGTACCGGCAGGAGATGCAGTGCACCTCGAATCTGATGGAATTAGTAATGATTGTGTTTCATTGTCGTCTTGTTTACCCGTATAAAATCTATCTTGCCAGTATAACCCAGGTTTATAAGAATTAAAATCATTCGGATTTGATAATGGATTACGGTATAACCCTTTATAGTCCTTACAACCAACATATATAACAAATATATTCTCGCGCTCTGCTTTTTTAATTGCTTGCATTACTAAATCATAATTTTTCCTTTCCGGCTTTATCCGTAAAGTAATTGTCAAAACCCGTATTTTATTTGTAATATTCTTATTTATTTCGCATATCCTTTCAATTGCCTGTGCAAGAAATAAATAGTCATAGTCAAATGACTGATTGTTAAAATAACCAGCTGTTACTGCAATATAATATAGTTCAGCATCAGGAGCTACTCCAACTGTTTTTCCAACGGCCAGTGACGAAACTGATGTTCCATGCATTGTAGGCTCTTCTAATGCATGAATTTCCTCATAGCACTTCAGTTGCTTTTTATATTCGTCATGCTCCGTAAAAAGCCAGGAATCAAGTATTGCGATTCCAATCTTTTTTCCGGTAATTTTTCTCTTGTGCAGCTCTCGAATATTAAGACCGGGATCTTTTCCCATATCCATAATTAAATCCGGTTTAAAATTATCGGGTAATGATTTTGGCCATTTTGTTCTTGTATCAAAAGAAGAATGTATCAAATCATTATATCTATTCCTTAGATCATAATTCCGCAGGTCAGCACTTATCACATCAACCTGGTACATTTCATTTAATGCTTCATTATATACAGGAAAGGGTTTGTTTGAATCATACACCCCGGAATAATCTGCCGGTGAAAATCTTTTAACAACTCCTATCGTGTTGTTTTTATTCAGAATCGACTGGTAATCTATCGTTTTTGAACCATCTGTCTGTGCTATAGCATTAATTAATGGTAAAACCATAATAATAAACAATATTCTTTTCATTTTTCCTTTGCCCGAAGGATCAACCTGACATACAATATGGTAAGCTTGGGGTCTGCTGTTTTCTCAGACAAAAATGAAATCAACGACAGAAAATGTCGTACGATATCTCAAAAAAGTCTCAGAGATGAACGGAGGCGACCCTCTTATAGCCATTATCAGGCGGCTTCTTCCTATTTATAGTATTATCCAATAATAACATTCATTTTCTATCTCCTTTTCCAGGATACCGCCATTACTTTCAATTACTTTCCGTGATCCTGTATTGGCTGCCTCGCTGGTCAGAAGAATCTTTTTTACCCCTGCTTTCTCAATTTCTTTTATTGTTTCTCTGAGCAGTATTTTTCCATATCCTCTATTACGTTTTGCTTTTCTTATTCCATATCCAATATGTCCGCCTTTTTTCCGTAAATTATCTGTAAGGTAACTTCTCATCTTTGAATACCCTATTACTTCATTTCCATCAAACAGCCAGAATATTGTTTGTGGTACATATCCCTTTTCTGTTTCAGGCTCTGTTTTGTATTTTATATATTTTCTGATTAATTCCCCATATTCATTGCGGCCTATTCCATACCCGCTGTTTATGAATCCATTCTCTTCTTTTCCAATATCCTGAAGCATTTCATATATGTTCCAGTTTTGGGAATCATTAATACTGACTTCTTTGATGTATATTCCATCCATAAATATTTTTCCTCCATTCTCTACGTGCGCGGCAGCACATCCGTCTAACATTGTTTTACCTGCGTTTGTGTTTTTTGTGCAGCAAAAATTGGCGTAAAACCTGCGTAAAGAACGCGGAAGGCTTTAGCAGGTTTTATGACAAAACAAATGTCAAGTTGAACTTTTTGTTGGACGGAATGTTCAGCAAACTATTTTTTGTAATTCTTTGTTATATCTTTAATAACAGTTTGTATATCTTTATTAACATACTTTGCTAATTCATTTAATTGTTCATACCAGGGGATTTCATCACCCTCCCATTCCAAATCAACTCTTCGTACTTCTTTCATCGCAACATGTGAATAATTTTCAGGAAAGGCCCAATAACATTTTTTGCAAACTTCAATATTTTTCTCTATTTGCCAATTTTGACAGTGCTCACAAGACCAATCTTTTTCTCTATTCGCAGAAGGAGATAATAACATAAAGTCATCCGGATTTAATTCTCCTTCTGGGTCACCAGCAACCTCAAAAGGAACTCTATGGTCAATTTGTAATTCTTGTTCAGGCATAGTTTCATTATAGATAAAACACTTTGAACCATATCTTTTTACTAATTCAGATTTTAATTTTTTTGATAAAACTGTACGTCCTGATTTCTTTTGTATATTATGCCCATCAAAAGCTCCAAATTTATAAGCAGCTATTTTTCGTCCGTCAGAATCTTCAACTCTATATGTCTCAATAGGAATTCCTTGTTCACGAACATCTCTTACAGCCCTCGGGGGATGATTATAACCATATTGATCCTTCAATTCTTCAGTTGTTATGAAACCATGTTTCAAAATATGATCAATTACAGTTCTTGGACGTTTTGCTGTTACAGAATCTAATAATTCAAGAAACTCTTTCGAATAACTCATTTTGATTTTCCTTTTCTATTTTTTCTACTACCTCTATCAGGTCTCTTGTGACATAAAGTGATTCAATTGTTTCATCTTTTTTCCCAAGTAAAGTTGCTTGTGAAGAACGACCTGCATTTAAAAAAACATGTTCTAATCCAATATCTTTGGGAAGTTCTTTGCCATAAGATTTTTTACCAAGTTTCCCGTCATAACTGACAATAAATGAAATTCCTCGATTATGAAGATTCCTTAATTCTTCAACAAATTCACAATGACTAATACCTGCAAAATATCTAGAATCTCTGTCTCCACATACACCTTGATATGGTGGATCCATGTATACAATATCGCCAGGTTGTGTTTTCTGCAGTAATATTTTATAGTCCTCCGAATAAAAATCTATTTTTCCCTTTAGTATATATGAAATTGAATGTATATTTTTTTCCATTGTCTTAGGAGCAGTACCTCTTCGTCGCTTGTCCGGACTTTGATTAAACATTCCTTCTGAATTATACCTAACAGCGCCTTTTACACATCTAGCTAAGAGATATAAGAATAAAACAGGATCTTTTGTTTGATTAAATTCTTCTCTGACTTTATAATAATGACTAATAGAATCAGCTGTTTGTCCATTCCAGGTTTTTGTATATGCACTTGACACATATTTTGGCTCATTGACAACTAAATTAAGTAATTCTATCAAAGGTTTATTTAAGTCATTTATTATATATTTGTCCGCAATGTGATGTGTTGCACAAGCCATTGTAATAGCGGCGGTCCCTGCAAAAGGTTCTATAATTCTATCACACTTATTAGGAATATAATCTAAGATTTTTCCAGCTAGATTTCTTTTCGAGCCTTGATATTGAACTAAATGGGGAATTGATGACATTGGAACCTCACTATATAAAATTATAGCGTTTTTTTTAATTTCTTCATAGTATTTTTTCAAGTTTTATAATTTTCAACCGCGCACGCGGTGTCCGCTCAACATTGTTTAACCTGTCATTTGTGGTTTTGCTGTGTTCCGGGCATGAAAGCAGTTACTTTATTTTCTTAATAAATTTTATGTAGTTTTTTTCATTATTGAATCCTGTTTTTCTATAGAATTTGTGCGCTTCTATTCTTTCACAACTTGAGTTTGCCCGTACATAATATAATCCGTGTTCCTGTGCGTATTTTTCTGCTGTCTGAACTAATTTCTTTCCTATTCCTTTTTTATAATTATCTTTATCAACGACCAATGCCGTTATATTCAATCCCGGTTCCATATAAAGTGTATAATATTTTTCGAATGAAATGTAGCCGACAACCGTATTGTCAATGTCTGCGACATAAACTTCCTGTTCCCTTTCTTTCAATAATTCAAACCGTACGAGCAATAATTCTTCATTTGTTTCATAACCTAACTGTTCAGACAGTTCAACAAGTGCTTTGCTGTCATTTTTTGTTGCTTTTCGTATACATTCCATATCGTTATCCTCCTTTACTATCCATCACTCACGTATTAATGGGATACTGCACTTTTGTTTTGGCAGTTTATTTTTTTATTCGTGCGGAGGGTTTAATACCCCGCCCCTTGGGGCGTATGCAGGGTATTAAATCCCGACTGCAATACCTTTAGAGAACTCCATACCTCGCGCTTGCGTCGAGGTTGGTGATTATTTTCAAATTCATACCGGCTCCCTGTCTGGTGTTGGGCCGGACAGAGAAACCGAATCTTTCATAAAACGTTTCTTTGTCCTTTGCTGCCATTAATGCTACATTGGCAAGATCAACCGCGTTCCTGTTTATATATTCCATTATTTTATTCATGATAGTGGTACCAATGTGTTTTCCCTGATATTCCGGTACTATAATAATATCTTTTATGAAGAAATCTATTTTTTCATCACCTAAAACTCTTCCCATCCCGACTATTCTGTCATTTGAATCATCAACTGCTGCAATACTGTACAGGTAATGCTCTAATGATTTTCCTATTTCGTTTTCGTTAAATTCATTCCATCCGACACTTTTCCGTAACAGGTTAAATTCACAGGGTGTTACGGCCCGTTCAATATAGTTAATCATTTTATTCTCCATCTGAAGGATCCTGCTGGCATAGATTATACTGTTTCTTACGGCGTTTAGTAATCACCTGTATATACTGCCCGTTACACAGGCTTTCCGCCGGATGAATTATTTGCCTGAATAAAGTTGACCTGCATGGTACACAGCCGTAAATGGACACAATGTTTATTTCCTGTTTATAATTATGATATAGGATTTTATCAAGTGACAATTAAAAGACGACTTTTTATATCAAATATCCTCATGATCGCGGTTCCTGTATTTGCTTCTGCAGCTGTCGGCCTTATATGCCTGCAGACTGTCCGTTTTTCCCTCGAACATGGTATTCGTCCGGGTCTGTATACAGACGAGGATTTTCCGGAAACGAGTAAAAAACTTTCGCTTGCTGTCGAACATGTATTACGGGAACCGCAGAATAGCTGGCAGAAAAAAATCAGCATAATGAACGATGTTTTCCAGGAAGACAGAATTTCCTACCGGATTTTTTTACAGGAAACCATTGTTGCGCAGGAAGGCATAATTCCGGCAGGATATCAGAAACTGTTAACTGCTGCAGGTCAGCTCGGAGAGGAGGCGCTCGTTTCGGATGGAGTCAGTTCACTGTATACAAAAAAGATTATAAACACAAACGGAACATTCAGGCTTGAAATATACGGTATTGAAGGAAAAACATCATACCATGCACTTAAGATTCTCATTCTCTGCTGTGCGGCAGTACTCATACTTACTATAATTCTTTCCGTATGGGGTACCAACCGTTTTCTGATTTCATTCGTGTTCAAAAGGATTGAAGAGCCGCTGGATATTCTTTCAAAGGGTGTGCACGACCTGCGCGATGGAAATCTTTCGTACCGTATCTCATATGCAAACAATGATGAATTTGCACCGGTATGTGCAGGCTTCGACGACATGGCCGCACACTTGAAGGAATCAGTTGAATCGGTAAAACAGCATGAAGCGGACCGCACGGAACTTATTGCAGGTATTTCGCACGATCTCCGGACGCCTGTTACATCGATACGTGCCTATGTGGAGGGGCTGCTTGACGGAATTGCCGCAACTCCCGACATGCAGCAGAAGTATCTGATAACGATCAGACAGAAGGCTCTGGAACTTGAGTATCGTATTTCTCAGCTGTTTCTGTTTTCAAAAATGGAATTTGCTGATTTTCCCGTCCACACAGCAGTCTGCAGTCTTGCGGAAGAGATGCACTCTATAGTGCAGTCGTGCCGGGATGAATATGATAAGGACAGCTGCATCATCACCGGACAGTTTGACGAAGCCTGCGTATCTGTCGACCGCGACCTGCTTATGCGGGTCTGTCAGAACATTATCGGAAACAGTGTGAAATATAAAAAAAAGCCGGTTGTTCACGTACATATTTCCATCACTGCCGAAAAGGAAAACGCGGTGCTTGTTTTTACGGACGACGGTCCGGGAGTACCGCCGGAATCTCTCGCAAATCTGTTCACCGTGTTCTACCGGTGTGATACTGCACGAAGGAATACGGCTGCCGGGAGCGGACTCGGTCTTGCAATTGCAGCAAAAGCGGTCCAGCGCATGGGGGGAACGATCATGGCTGAAAATAATAAATCCGGAGGACTTTCCATCATCATCCGGTTTCCGTTTACCGCTGTTTCCCGTTCTGCGGAGGAATCAGTATGAATGGAAGAATACTTATTGTTGAAGACGATGTATCAATTGCGGAAATTGAGCGCGACTATCTGGCTGCGTCGGGCTTTTCCTCGGACATTGCCGCTGACGGTCCGGAGGGGCTTGCAAAAGGGCAGGAAGGCAGCTACGACCTGATTCTGCTTGATGTCATGCTTCCCGGAATGGATGGATTTACAGTCTGCCGGAAACTGCGTGAAAAGACTGATGTACCGATACTTATGGTGACAGCACGGCATGAAGATGTTGATAAAATCCGGGGACTGGGAAGAGGCGCAGACGATTACATCGAAAAACCTTTCTCGCCGGGCGTACTCATTGCGCGGATA